>JAJPEO010000253.1 GCA_021166815.1 Nocardioides sp. | reverse complement strand
GATGTGCGGCCAGGACGGGACGGAGCAGTAGCCGCAGCTGCGGGCTGGAGATGCCCCGGTAGGGCAGGACGGACTTCATGTAGCGCTGCTGCTCCACGGCGCGGGCCGGGTCCCCGGCGCCGGCCAGCACGCGGCGCACTTACGCGACGAGCACGTCAGCGTGCGGCGCGCTCGCGGCGGCCACTCAGCCCACCAGGCGCTCGAGGAGGTGCTCGACCTGTCGAGCCGGGTCGTCGGTCATACCGCCGTGGACGGGTCCCGGCTGCAGGACCGTGCTGCGGGGAGCCTTGAGGAACCCGAACCGCTGTCCCAGCGACAGGTCTGCGGCCGCTCCCCCACGCTCGTCACCGCGGCACACCCCCTCGACGAACTCGAGCGCCTCGCACACGCGGTCGAGGTCGAGGGTGGGGTCCAGCGCGCCGAGCCGGTCGCGGTCGACCGACCAACGCACGTCGAGGTAGTCGCGATCCTGGCAGTGGAGCACCACGCCCACGTTGAGGAACTCCTCACGATCCGGGCGCGGGACGCAGCGGAGCACGACGTACTGGTAGGGCGACGTCATGCGGCACCTCCCGGCAGCCAGGCGCGGGAGGACAGCCGCGCGGACAGGAACTCGACGTACGCCGCCTTCACCTGGGGCGGCGTCTCCGCCCCGGGCACGGGTTCCAGCCACGCGTCGGGCACCTCGTCCACCAGCGCCGCCAGGACCTCGGGGGTCAGGGCAGCGCCGGCCTCGGCGTCGACGGCCCGCGCATGCTCCGTCGCGGCCTCGAAGACGTGACCCCCGGCGTCCCACTGCTGGGTCGCGAACCGGGCCGGATCGGTGATCCCGTTGCGCCAGCCGTGGTGGAAGTAGAGCGATGCCCCGTGGTCGATGAGCCACAGGTCGCCGTGCCAGAGCAGCAGGTTGGGGTTGCGCCATGAGCGGTCGACGTTGGCGGTGAACGCGTCGAGCCACAGGACACGTCCGGCCTCCTCGTCGGGCACCTGGAGGTGGCCGTCGACGCCGAAGGCGCCCGGGAGGTAGTCGATGCCGAGGTTGAGCCCGGGACTGGCGTTGAGGAGGTCCTGCACCTCCTCGTCGGCCTCGTAACGCGCGATCGCCGGGTCGAGGTCGAGCACGACCAGGCCCGGGGTGCGCAGGCCGAGTCGTCGGGCCAGGCCGCTCACGATCACCTCGGCGACGAGCACCTTGGCGCCCTGCCCGGCGCCGCGGAACTTGCAGACGTAAGTGCCGAGGTCGTCGCCCTCGACGATCCCCGGGAGGCTCCCGCCCTCGCGCAGGGGGGTGACGTACCGGGTGACCGAGACAGTCGGGATCACCGGACCTCGGGCTCCTGCGCGAGGCGCTCCTTCTCGGCATTGACGTCGAAGTCCGCCTTCGGCCACTGCAGGTCCAGCGAGCGCAGCGCATCGAGCATGAGCTGACCGATGGCGAGGTTGCGGAACCACTTCCTGTCGGCCGGAACCACGTGCCAGGGCGCCACCTCGGTGTTGGTGCGCTCGAGGGCGATCTCGTACGCCTCGCGGTAGGCCGGCCACAGCGCCCTCTCGTCGAGGTCGCCGGGGTTGAACTTCCAGTGCTTCTCGGGGTTGTCGAGTCGCTCCTGCAGGCGCGCCCTCTGCTCGTCGGCGCTGATGTGCAGCATGCACTTGATGAGGGTGATGCCGTCGTCGACGAGACGCTGCTCGAAGTCGTTGATGGCGTCGTAGCGGCGCTCGATCTCCTCGGGCGCCGAGAAGCCGCGCACCCGGTGGATCAGCACGTCCTCGTAGTGGGAGCGGTCGAACACCCCGATGTAGCCGGGGGCCGGCAGGGCCTTCTCGATGCGCCACAGGAAGTCGTGGGCCTTCTCCTCCTCGGTCGGCGCCTTGAAGGACGTGATCTTGACGCCCTGGGGGTCCACCAGCCCGACGGTGTGCCGCAGGGTGCCGCCCTTGCCGGAGGTGTCCATGCCCTGAAGCACCAGCAGGAGACGCCGGTGCGACCCGGCCGTGCCCTCGGCCCACAACCGCTCCTGCAGGTCGGCGAGCTCCTCGCCCATCGCGGCCAGCACGGCCTTGCCCTCGGTCTTGTCCCCGTCGAATCCGGGCGTGGCATCGGTCTCGATGCTGCGCAGGTCCACGGGTCCCTGGGGCAGGCGTACGTGATCGCCGATGGTGTTCGTCGTCATGGGCCCATCATGTCGCACGGTGCGTGCGTGGCCGGGCAGTCAGGCGTCGTCGTCGGGATCGAGCTCGCCCAGCGCCTCGCGCACGACCTCGAAGGCCATGCCGGCCGGGTAGCCCTTGCGGGCCAGCAGACCGGCCAGGCGCCGGGTGGCGGTCGTCGTGTCGACGCCACGCAACGAGCGCAGCTTCTTGTCCACCAGCGCGCGGGCAGCGGCGCGCTGGTCGTCCTCGCCGATCAGGTCGAGCGCGGCACGCGCGGTGTCGTCGTCCACGCCCTTGCGGCGCAGCTCCTGGGCCAGTGCGCGGGGGGCCAGGCCCCGGCTGCGCTGACGGCTCTCCACCCACTGCCGCGCGAACGCTGCGTCGTCGACGAGCCCCACCTCGGTGAACCGGTCGAGCAGGCGTCGCGCCAGGTCGGCGGGCACGTCCTTCTTCGCCAGCTTGTCGGCGAGTTCCTTGCGCGAGCGCGCCTGTCCGGTGAGGGCGTCGAGCAGGATCTTGCGCGCCACCGCCTCGTGGTCCGCCTCGGGCACCGCGGTCGCCGGGTCCTCGGGGAGGACACCCGGATCGGCGCGACGAGCACCGACCCAGGCGTCCACGCCCAGGGAGACATCGCCGACCCAGTCGGGGGCCGGGCGCGACTCAGAAGTCATTGACCCCGATGGGCTCGTCGCTCAGATCGTCGGCGGGCTTGTCGACGGTCGGCGTGACCCCGAGCTTCTCCAGGATCTTCTTCTCCAGCTCGTTGGCCAGGTCGGGGTTGTCACGCAGGAAGCCCCGCGCGTTCTCCTTGCCCTGCCCCAGCTGGTCGCCCTCGTAGGTGTACCAGGCGCCGGCCTTGCGCACGAGGCCCGCCTCGACGCCGACGTCGATCAGGCCACCCTCGCGGGAGATGCCCTTGCCGTACATGATGTCGAACTCGGCCTGCTTGAACGGCGGGGCCACCTTGTTCTTGACGACCTTGACGCGAGTGCGGTTGCCCACCATCTCGGTGCCGTCCTTGAGGGTCTCGATGCGACGCACGTCGAGGCGCACCGAGGAGTAGAACTTCAGCGCCCGACCACCCGTGGTGGTCTCGGGCGATCCGAACATGACGCCGATCTTCTCGCGGAGCTGGTTGATGAAGATCGCGGTGGTGCCGGAGTTGTTGAGGGCACCGGTCATCTTGCGCAGCGCCTGGCTCATCAACCGGGCCTGCAGGCCCACGTGGCTGTCGCCCATCTCGCCCTCGATCTCGGCCCGCGGCACCAGCGCCGCGACGGAGTCGATGACGACCAGGGAGAGCGCGCCCGAACGGACCAGCATGTCGGCGATCTCCAGCGCCTGCTCACCGGAGTCGGGCTGGGAGACCAGCAGGGCGTCGGTGTCGACGCCCAGGTTCTTCGCATACTCCGGGTCGAGCGCGTGCTCGGCGTCGATGAAGGCCACGATGCCGCCGGCCGCCTGGGCGCTGGCCACCGCGTGCAGGGCGACCGTCGTCTTTCCGGAGGACTCCGGACCGTAGATCTCCACGACGCGGCCGCGCGGCAGGCCGCCGAGACCGAGCGCGACGTCGAGGGCGATCGATCCCGTGGGGATCACCTCGAGCGGGGCCCGGGTCTCATCACCCAGGCGCATGACCGAACCCTTGCCGAACTGCTTCTCCACCTGTGCGAGCGCGGCCTCCAGGGCCTTCTCGCGGTCTCCACCAGCCATGTGCGGCTTCCTTGTCTCTCGTCGTGGTCCAGGCACGTCGTCGACGCTAGTGCGAGCCACCGACACTCCCTGATCAGGAGGCCGCATGCTGTGGACAACCTCGCCCCGCGTCATGCCTGTGCGCACAAACTAGCCCGAACAGGTGTTCGACGACAGCATCAGACCGGGCGTGTCGCCCGCACGATCAACCCCGATGCGACCACGACGAGCGCCAGGGCCAGCGAGCTCGACGCGAGGACCCCGTAGCCCCACTCCCCCACGACCGGACCGGACAGCGCCCCGGCTCCCCCGGCGGCCAGCAGCATCACCGTGTCGGCCCCGCCCTGGATCTCCGTACGCCGCTCGAGCGGAGCCCGGTCGGCCAGGGTCGCGGAGGCCGCCACCGTCGAGAGCGACCAGCCGAGACCCAGGAGGAACAACCCGCCGGCGATGGCGGTCGACATGCCGGGTCGGGCGCTGGCGGACCAGACGAGCGCGAGCACCAGCACGAGGCCCCCGGCGACCATCACCGTGCCGCGGCCCCAGCGGTCACAGGCCCGCCCGACGAGGGGCGAGAACGCGAACATCCCCAGGACGTGCACGGAGATGACGAACCCGATCACGTCCAGGTGCGCCCCGCCGTGCTCCATGTGGAGCGGGGTCATGATCATGACCGCGACCATCGCGGCATGGGCGCCCGCCTGGGCCACGACGGCGGCGAGCAGCTGCCGGTCGGCGGCGATCGCCTGCCAGGCGCTGCCGTGCGTGTGGACCTCCTCCAGCACGGCCGACTCTGCGGCCACGGCCCTGGCGGTGAGCAGGGGGTCCGGGCGCATGCCGAGCCAGACGACCGCGGCGGCCGCCACCATCAGCACCGCCCCGACGAGGAACGGGCCAGTGAGGGCCGGGACGCCGACCGCGCGGGCGAGCACCCCCGAGGGCCCGGTGAGGTTGGGGCCGAGGACCGCGCCGATCGTCGTCGCCCAGACGACCGTCGAGAGGTCGCGCGCCCGGTGCTCCGGGCTGGCGAGGTCGGTGGCGGCGTACCGGGCGGCGGCGTTGGCGGCCGTGGTGGCGCCGAGGAGGACGGCGCCGAAGAGCAGGAGCGGCATCGAGCCGACGGCCCCGGCGAACACGGCCAGGCTCGCGCCGGTGGCGCCCAGGAGCAGGCCGGAGACCTGCCCGATGCGGCGACCCCGGACGGCCATCAGCCGGGCCAGCACGAACGCGAACAACGCCGCGCCGAGCGTCTGGGCGCTCTGGACGAACCCGGCCTGCGCCTCCGAGCCCGACAGGTCGCGCGCGAGCAGCGAGGCGGTGGCGACACCCACGGTGATGCCGATCGCGCCCACGGCCTGGGCGACCACGAGCATGCGGATGGTGTGTCGCTGGACAGCGACGACGTCGGTGACCGCCACGCTCATCGCCACTCGTCCGAGAGCTCCAGCTGGCGGCGTACGGCCGCCCAGACCTCCTTGGGCGTCATCCCGCTCGCGAGCGCCTCGCGCACCGTCCGCCCGCCGAGGTCGGACAGGACCGTCAGCTCGGCCCAGGAGCGTGAGTAGTCAGGCCCGAGGACCTGGTCCATGCGGTCCCAGAACTGGGTGTGCCTCATGCCCGCACCGCCCGGACCTCGATCCAGCGTTCGTCACGCTTGCCGGCGATCTCCGATCGGGTGGTCACCCGGGTCCAGCCGGATCCGCGCACCACCTCCTCGAGGGGCTCGGGCTGCCAGTAGGTGAAGTGGCGCGGTCGCGTGATGGCCCCGTGGGTGGACCAGCCCTCGCCGTCGCCCTGCTTGACCGAGAAGCGGAGGACCCCGTGGGCGCGGGTGACGTCGGCGAGCCGGGTGAGCACCCGTGCGAGGTCGTCGCGCAGCACGTGCAGGAGGCTGGCGTTGGCCCAGACCCCGTCGTAGGGGCCGGCCGGGTCGGAGAGGTCGTCGACGAGCGGGTCGAGCAGCTCGGCCTCGAGCCCGCGGGCACGCAGCAGGTCGACGAAGCCGGGCGTGATGTCCGTACGCCGCACCCGCAGCCCCAGCTGCTCCATCAGCGCGGCGTCACGACCGCTGCCGGTGCCGATCTCCAGCACCCGCGCCCCGGGGGGCAGCATCGCCACGAACTCCTCGATGTCGGCGCGCACGCCGTCGGGCATCTCGGGATTGGCCTGGCCGTACCTCGCGGCGTCGGTGTCGTAGGCGGCGACCGTGGCGGTGACGGGGTCCGTGCTCACCCGTCCACGTCCCACAGGTGGTGCAGGACGTCGTGGAGGTGGTAGCGCCCGAGGGTCTCGACGGTGAACTCACTGCCGTTGGAGCGCACGCCGCGTCGGCCGGCCGTCGCGGGCGTCACCGTGGCGTAGAGGCCGGCCGCGGTGCCAGCCGCCTCGATGAGCGCGATGTCGACGGAAGCGGGGTCCTGCTCGGCGTAGCGGCCGATCTCGGCCGCGGCGTCCTGGTCCCAGTTGGCGAAGGTCGGGACGTCCTCGGCCAGCATCGCGGCGAGCCGCTCACCGAAGATGGTGTGGACGTCGCGCACGTGGGCGGCGTACTCCAGGGGCGACCAGGTGTGCTCGTCCGGGCGCTGCGCGACGTCGGGGCGGGCCAGCACCTCCGACCAGCGGCGCGTGGTCTCGGCCAGGAGGACGGGCAGGTCCGTCACTCCGAGCGTGGAGGAGTCCAGGCCGCACTCCTCGCACGGGCGCTCGAGGACCCACGTCCAGTCCTTGGTGTCCGGCTCGATGCTGTCGTACGGGTGCACGACCACATCCAACCAGCCGACCGGCAGAACGCACCACGGCGGTTCCTGGCGAGGCGGCTCAGGCCAGCCCGAGCTCCCGGGCCGCGACAGCGCGCATCTCCACCTTGCGGATCTTGCCGGTGACGGTCATCGGGAACTCGTCGACGACCATCACGTAGCGCGGGATCTTGTAGTGCGCGAGCTTGCCGGTGGCGAACGCGCGCACCGCGTCGGCGTCGATCGGCTCGGCCCCGGCGCGCATCCGCACCCACGCACAGAGCTCCTCGCCGTACTTCGTGTCCGGGACGCCGACGACCTGGACGTCCTCGATGTCGGGGTGGGAGTAGAGGAACTCCTCGATCTCGCGCGGATAGATGTTCTCCCCGCCGCGGATCACCATGTCCTTGATGCGCCCGGTGATGCGGACGTAGCCGTCCTCGTCCATGACCGCGAGGTCGCCCGTGTGCATCCACCCGTCGCCGTCGATCGCCTCGGCGGTCTTCTCCTCGTCGTGCCAGTAGCCCAGCATCACCGAGTAGCCGCGGGTGCAGAACTCGCCCGCCTCGCCACGCGGCACGGTCTCGCCCGTGACGGGGTCGACCACCTTGATCTCCACGTGCGGACCGACGCGGCCGACCGTGCTGACCTTGTGCTCGAACGAGTCATCGGTGCGCGTCTGGGTGGACACCGGCGAGGTCTCCGTCATGCCGTAGCAGATGGTCATCTCGTCGATGCCGGCGTCGATGACCTTCTTCATCATCTCGGCCGGGCAGGGCGATCCGGCCATGATGCCGGTGCGGACCGAGGACAGGTCGTAGTCGGCGAGGTCGGGCAGCGCCCACTCGGCGATGAACATCGTGGGTACGCCGTACAACGAGGTGCACCGCTCCTCGGAGACCGCGCGCAGGGTCAGCGCGGGGTCGAACCCGGGTGCGGGGATGACCATCGTCGAGCCGTGCGTGGAGCAGGCGAGGTTGCCCATGACCATCCCGAAGCAGTGGTAGAAGGGCACCGGGATGCAGACGCGGTCCTGCTCGGTGTAGCGACACACCTCACCGACCATGTAGCCGTTGTTGAGGATGTTGCGGTGGCTCAGCGTCGCGCCCTTGGGAAAGCCCGTGGTGCCCGACGTGTACTGGATGTTGATGGGGTCCTCGCAGTGGAGACCGGCCATCCGCTCGGCCAGGTCCGCCTCGCCGACCGAGTCGCCGTCGGCGAGCAGGGCGGCCCAGTCGGCCGGGTCGTCGAGGAAGACGACGCGCTGCAGCGTCGGGTTGTCCGCGGCGGTCTGGTCGATCATCGCTCGGTAGTCGCTGGTCTTGAACGACGAGGCAGCCACCAGCAGTGACATCCCGGACTGGTTGACCGCGTAGGAGAACTCGTGGGTGCGGTAGGACGGGTTGACGTTGACCAGGATCGCGCCCATCTTGGCCGTCGCGAACTGCACCAGGGTCCACTCGGCGCAGTTGGGCGCCCAGATGCCCACCCGGTCGCCGGCCTGGACCCCGGCGCCCATCAGGCCCCGGGCGAGGGCGTCGACGTCACGCTGGAACTCGGCCCACGTCCACCGGCGGCCAGAGGCCGACTCGACGAGTGCCTCGCGGTGCGGGTGCGCGGCCACCGTCCGCGCCAGGTTGGCGCTGATGGTCTCCTCGAGCAGGGCGGGCGTCTTCTCTCCGGCGGCGTACGACTCCATGACTGGCAACCTAGGTGGCACGCCTCGGCGTCGCCAGTGGTGTGCGCCGAGCGGTCCCGCGGGCACGGTCGACGGTTCGCCGAAGCGTCAGGTGAGCAGCAGGGTGTCGAGCCGGCGCCGTACGAGCAGCAGGCCGAGCAGGCCCATCACCACCAGGTAGACGACCGACCAGGCGCTGGCCCACGACAGGGCGCCCGTGGTCAGCTCCCGGCACAGCACCACGCCGCGGTAGAGGGGAGTGACCTCCACGACCCAGCGCAGCAGGCCGTCGCCGTAGGCGCTCACCGGGAAGAACGTGGCCGAGAAGAGGAACATGGGCAGCTGGGCCAGGGTGATCTTGTCGAAGTCCTGGAAGGACTTCATGAAGGTCGTCAGCCCCATGCACACGGCGCTGAAGGCAAACCCGATGAGCACCGCGGCGGGCAGAGCGAGCACCGCCCACCACGACTGCACGAGCCCCATGGCCGTCATGACCAGGAGGAACGCGGCGCCGTAGACCGCGCCGCGCAGCTGGCCCCACAGGATCTCGGAGCGGGCGACGTCGGCCGTGGTCAGCGGGGTCGCCAGCATCTGGTCGTAGAGCTTGTCGTACTTCAGCTTGAAGAAGACGTTGTAGGTGGAGTCCAGCAGCGCCCCGTTGAAGGCACTGGTGGCGAGCATGGCCGGGGCGACGAAGGCGGCGTACGACACCTGCTGGCCGTTGAACTCGAAGGAGTCGATGAGCTGGCCGACGCCGATGCCGATGGAGAAGAGGTAGAAGACCGGCTCGAGGAAGCCGGTGGCGAAGAGCTTCCAGTACCGCTTGTAGGTCGTGTAGTTGCGCAGGGTGATGACGCGCATGGCCCCCGCGGCCGACAGCGGCTCCGGGACGTGTCGCAGTGTGCTCACAGGTCGCCCATCCTCTTCTCGAGCCCGCTGACCGCCCAGAACCAGCCGGCCACCGTGACGCCGACGAGCACGACCAGGTGGAGCAGCGCCATCGGCCAGTCGACGAGGTCGAGGCAGAGCATCCGGGACAGGTCGACCCCGTGCCACAGCGGTGTCAGCCGGGCCAGCCAGGCGAGCACCGGTCCGAGGTTGTCGATCGGGAAGAAGGCGCCGGAAAACAGCATGAGCGGGATGACGCCCAGCCGGAAGATCAGGCCGAACCCCTCCTCCGACTGCATGCGCGCGCTCACGCCGTAGACCACCGTGGCGAAGGCCATCCCGACGAGCACCTGTGTGCCCCAGGCGAGGAAGGGTCCCCACCACGACTCGAAGACGCCGAACGGAGACAGCACCACCATGAACACCGCACAGGCGCTGGCCACACGCACGAGTGTGAAGGCGAGGTGGGCGTTGACGATGTCGCGGAGGGCCAGGGGTGTCGCCATCTGGGCGTGGTAGCTCTTGTGCCACTTGATGCCGCCCATGACGGGGTAGGTCGTCTCGCCGATCGCCAGCGTCATCGCGTGGGTGGCGACCAGTCCGGGGACGATGTAGGCAAGGTAGGAGGTGGCGCCCTCGAGACGAGCCGGGTCGCCCTCGATGAAGCCACCGAGCAGCACGCCCATCCCCACCACGTAGAACAGCGGCGAGACGAAGCTGGAGATGATGCCGCCGCGCCACGTGCGCTTGTAGACGGTCCCCCAGTAGTCGAGCTGCCTGACCAGGCCCTCGCCTGCGCTGAGGGGGCCGTCGTGGTCGATGGTCGTGGTCATCAGTCCACCAGCGTCCGGCCCGTGAGACGGAGGAACACGTCCTCCAGCGAGCTGCGGCGCACGAGCGTGGCGAGGGGCTGCAGGCCGCGGGTGTGCACCTGGCTCAGGACCTCCTCGCCGTCGTCGCTGTAGACCAGCAGCCGGTCGGGCAGCACCTCCACGCGCTGGCCCAGGTCGAGGATCCGCTCGGCCAGACCGTCGTGCTCCCCCACACCGAAGCGCAGCTCGGCGACCTCCCGGGTGGAGTGCTGCGCGATGAGCTCGCGCGGAGATCCCTCGGCGGCGATGAGCCCCTTGTCCATGACGACGAGCCGGTCGCACAGCTGCTCGGCCTCGTCCATGTAGTGCGTCGTGATCACCAGCGTCACGCCGGCGTGCTTGAGCCGGAACAGCTGGTCCCACAGGACGTGACGCGCCTGCGGGTCGAGGCCGGTCGTCGGCTCGTCGAGGAGCAGCAGGTCGGGCCGGTTGATGAGGCTGCGCGCGATGGTGAGGCGGCGCTTCATGCCCCCGGAGAGGTCCTCGACCCTGGCCTTCGCCTTCTCGGTGAGCTGGGCGAACTCCAGCAGCTCCTCGGACCGCTCCCGACAGGTGGCCCGGTCGATGCCGAAGTAGCGGCCGTAGATGTAGAGGTTGTCGAAGACGTTGAGCTCGTTGTCGAGGGTGTCCTCCTGGGGACACACGCCCAGGCGCGCCCGGATCGCCGGCCCGTCGACGGCGGGGTCCATGCCGAGGATGCGCAGCTCTCCCCCGCTGACCGGGCTCACCGCGGCGATCATGCGCATCGTGCTGGACTTGCCGGCGCCGTTGGGGCCGAGGAAGCCGAACGCCTCGCCCCTCCGCACCTCGACGTCGATGCCCTTGACGGCCTCGAAGTCGCCGAACGACTTGCGCAGGCCCCGGGCCGAGATCATGGACGTGGGAGGCGTGGCATCGGTCACGATCAGCGAGCCTAGGTCAGCGCACCGACCGCGCTCGATCCATTTTGTTTGGCGCGCCCTGCCTAGGGTGGCGCCATGACACGGCCCCGGATCCGCCACGTGCTGCTGGACGCCGACGGCGTGCTCCAGGACCTCCCGGGCGGCTGGTACGCCGCGATGGAGCCCTGGCTGGGCGAACGCTCGCGCCAGTTCCTCCACGAGGCGTGGGAGGAGGAGCTGCCCACCCTGCGCGGCGAGGGCGACTACCTGCCGATGCTGGCGGCCCGGCTCGCCGCCTACGGCGTGCGCCATCCCGTCGAGGAGGTGTTCGCCGCGGTCTGGCACCGCCTCGACCTCGTCGAGGAGTCCTTCGAGCTGGTGCGGCGGTTGCGCGAGCGCGGCTACGGCGTGCACCTCGGCACCAACCAGGAGCGCAACCGGGCGACCCACATGCGGGTGGCCCTCGGCTACGACGACCTGTTCGACGTGAGCTGCTACTCCTACGACCTCGGCGTCGCCAAGCCCGACCCGGAGTTCTTCCGGGAGGCGGCACGCCGCATCGGCGCACCCGCCTCGGCGGTGCTGTTCGTCGACGACTCCGCCGCCAACGTGGCCGGTGCACGGTCGGCCGGGATGGCCGCGGTCCACTGGGACCTCACCCAGGGCCATCCCGTGCTGCTCGAGGCCCTCGCCGGGCACGGCGTCGAGGTTTGACCGGCCCCGTTGTCGTCACGCGGTGACAGACTGGCGGGCATGTCCGCCCTCGACCGCTTCAGCGCACCCACGCGCACGTGGTTCGAGGCGGCGTTCGCGGAGCCCACGCCCGCCCAGGTCGGCGCATGGGACGCGATCGCCGCAGGCAGGCATGCGCTGGTCGTCGCACCCACGGGCAGTGGCAAGACGCTGAGCGCCTTCCTCCACGGCATCGACACCCTGCTCAGCGGCCAGCGACCCGAGGACAGGTCACGCCACACACGGGTGCTCTACATCAGCCCCCTCAAGGCCCTGGCCGTCGACGTCGAGCGCAACCTGCGCGCACCCCTGACCGGCATCCGGCACACGGCCGAACGCCTGGGCGAGAGCCTTCCGGAGGTCCGGGTCGGCCTGCGCTCCGGCGACACGACACCCGCCGAACGGCGACGGCTCGGCACCGCTCCGCCCGACATCCTCATCACCACGCCCGAGTCGCTGTTCCTGATGCTGACCAGCCAGGCCCGCGAGACCCTGCGCGGGGTCGGCACCGTGATCATCGACGAGGTGCATGCCGTGGCCGGCACCAAGCGTGGCGCGCACCTCGCCCTCAGCCTCGAACGACTCGACGCGCTCCTGGACCGACCCGCGCAGCGCATCGGGCTCAGCGCCACCGTCCGTCCGCTCGAGGAGGTCGCCCGGTTCCTCGGTGGCCGTCAACCTGTGGAGATCGTCGCGCCCCCGAGCGAGAAGGAGTGGGACCTGCGGGTCGTCGTACCCGTCGAGGACATGACGATGCCCGGGGAGTACGACGAGGAGTCGGGCGATCCCGTGCGTGCCGGCTCCATCTGGCCCCACGTCGAGGAGCACGTCGCCGACCTCATCGAGAAGCACCGCTCGACCATCGTGTTCGCCAACTCGCGCCGCCTCGCCGAACGGCTGACGGCGAGACTCAACGAGATCGCCGCCGAGCGGGCCGAGGGGGCCGGTGACCGACAGCCCGGGGGCGTCCCCGCCCAGGTGATGGCGCAGTCGGGCCAGAGCCAGGGCGCTGCCCCGGTGGTCGCTCGCGCCCACCACGGCTCGGTGTCGAAGGAGCAACGGGCCCAGATCGAGGACGACCTCAAGCGTGGCCTGCTGCCGGCGGTGGTCGCCACCAGCAGCCTCGAGCTCGGCATCGACATGGGTGCGGTCGACCTCGTCATCCAGATCGAGTCGCCACCGAGCGTGGCCAGCGCCCTGCAGCGCGTCGGCCGGGCCGGGCACCAGGTCGGGGAGGTCAGCCGTGGCGTGCTGTTCCCCAAGCACCGCGGCGACCTCGCCCAGACGGCCGTCGCCGTCGAACGCATGCGTGCAGGTCGCATCGAGCGCCTCACCGTGCCGTCCAACCCCCTCGACGTCCTCGCGCAGCAGGTGGTCGCCGCGGTGGCCATGGAGGACTGGGACGTCGACGAGCTCTACGCGCTGGTCAGGGGGGCCGCCCACTACACACAGCTGCCGCGCAGCGCCTACGAGGCCACCCTCGACCTGCTCAGCGGTCGCTACCCGAGCGAGGAGTTCGCCGAGCTGCGACCGCGCATCGTCTGGGACCGCGTCGGGGGCACCCTCCGCGGCCGTCCCGGCGCCCAGCGACTGGCCGTCACCAGCGGCGGCACGATCCCCGACCGGGGACTGTTCGGCGTCTTCCTCGTCGGCGAGAAGGCCAGCCGGGTGGGCGAGCTCGACGAGGAGATGGTCTACGAGTCCCGCGTCGGCGACGTCTTCGCGCTCGGTGCGACGAGCTGGCGCATCGAGGACATCACCCACGACCGGGTCCTGGTGACCCCGGCGCCCGGGGTGCCCGGGCGCCTGCCCTTCTGGAAGGGCGACACCCTGGGACGCCCTGCCGAGCTCGGCGCCGCCGTCGGCGCGCTGACCCGCGAGCTGGCCACGGCCACTCCCGAGGCCGCTCGCGAACGGGTGATGCGGGACGGCCTCGACACGTGGGCAGCCGGCAACCTGGTCGACTACGTCGTCGAGCAGGCCGAGGCGACCGGGGTCGTGCCCAGCGACACCCACATCCTGGTCGAGCGCTTCCGGGACGAGCTGGGCGACTGGCGCCTGGTGGTCCACTCGCCGTACGGCACACCCCTGCACGCCCCGTGGGCCTTGGCCATCAACGCGCGGCTGCGCGAGCGCTACGACGTGGACGGCCAGGCCGTGGCCTCCGACGACGGCATCGTGATCCGGATCCCCGACTCCGACTCCGAGCCGCCCACCGGCGAGATCGTGGTCTTCGACCCAGACGAGATCGCCGAGCTCGTCACGCGCGAGGTCGGCGGGTCCGCGCTCTTCGCGAGCCGGTTCAGGGAGTGTGCAGCGCGGGCCCTGCTGCTGCCGCGGCGCGACCCCGGCCGACGCAGCCCCCTGTGGCAGCAACGCCAGCGCAGCGCCCAGCTGCTGGAGGTCGCGGCGCAGTACCCCTCCTTCCCCATCGTCCTCGAGGCCGTGCGCGAGTGCCTCCAGGACGTCTACGACCTGCCTTCCCTCACGGCGCTGCTGACGCGGATCCAGCGACGCGAGGTCACGGTGGTCGACGTCGCCACCACGAGCCCCAGCCCGTTCGCCCGCAGCCTGCTCTTCGGCTACGTCGCCCAGTTCGTCTACGAAGGCGACTCCCCCATCGCCGAGCGGCGCGCAGCGGCCCTCACCCTGGACCAGGGGCTGCTGGCCGAGCTGCTGGGTCGAGCCGAGCTGCGCGAGCTGCTCGACCCGGAGGTGCTGGCCGATGTCGAGGCCGAGCTGCAGTGGCTGGCTCCCGAGCGCCGGGCCCGCACGGGCGAGGCGGTGGCGGACATGCTGCGGTTGCTGGGTCCCCTCACCCCCGCCGAGATCGGCGAGCGGAGCGTCGAGGACCCCACTGGGTGGATCGAGCAGCTCGCCCTCGAACGCCGCGTCGTGTCGGTCCGCATGGCCGGGGAGCAGCGCTGGGCCGCCGTGGAGGAGGTGGGGCGCCTGCGCGACGCACTCGGCGTCCCGGTCCCTCCCGGCACCCCGGACGCCTTCACCGAGAGCCCGGAGGACCCCCTCGGCGACATGGTCGCCAGGTTCGCCCGGACCCACGGCCCCTTCACCGCCGCCGAGGTCGCCGCCCGGCTCGGCCTGGGCGAGGCAGTCGTACGCCACACCCTTCAGCGCCTGTCCGCGCGGGGGCGGGTGCTCGAGGGCGAGTTCCGCCCCACGGGATCGGGTGCGGAGTGGTGCGACGCCGAGGTGCTGCGCAAGCTGCGTCGCCGCTCGCTGGCCCGTCTGCGGCGCGAGGTCGAGCCGGTCACCGCCGACACCCTGGCGCGGTTCCTGCCGACGTGGCAGCACGTCGACGGCAAGCTGCGCGGCATCGACGGCGTGGTGACGGTCGTCGACCAGCTCGCCGGCTGCCCCGTGCCTGCCAGCGCCCTGGAGCAGCTCGTCCTTGCCTCGCGGGTGCGCGACTACGACCCCGCTCTCCTCGACGAGCTGACGGCCTCCGGCGAGGTGGTCTGGATCGGCCACGGGGCGCTGCCCGGCAGCGACGGCTGGGTCAGCCTGCACCTCGTCGACCAGGTCCACCTCACCCGCCCCGCGCCCGACACGGCCGCCACCGGGACGCTCCAGCAGGCCGTGCTCGACGCCCTGGAGCCGGGTGGCGCCTGGTTCTTCCGGCAGCTCTCGGACCGCGTCGGCAGCACCGACGACCCTGCCCTCTCCCAGGCCCTGTGGGACCTCGTGTGGCAGGGACGCCTCACCAACGACACCCTCACGCCGCTGCGCGCGCTCGTGCGCGGAGGCACCCCGACGCACCGCACCCGACGAGCGCCCGCCCGGACGGGCCGGCTGCCGAGCCGCACCGGCCCCCCGGAGACCGCCGGCCGCTGGTCACTGCCACCCGCTGCTGAGGCCGATGCGACGCGACGGGCCCACGCCCGCGCCGAGCACCTCCTCGAGCGCCACGGGGTGGTCACCCGCGGCGCGGTGACCGGGGAGCAGGTGGAGGGCGGCTTCGCCGGGGTCTACCGGGTGCTGTCGTCGTTCGAGGACCGCGGCCGGTGCCGGCGCGGCTACTTCGTCGAGGGCCTGGGGGCTGCTCAGTTCGGCTCCCCCGGAGCCGTTGACCGGTTGCGCACCTTCACCGACCGAGCGACCGGGGCCGTCGCCCTGGCTGCCACCGACCCCGCCAACCCCTTCGGCGCCGCGCTCCCCTGGCCGGAGGCGTCCCCCGAGCACGCGGGGCACCGCCCCGGACGCAAGGCAGGCGCCATGGTCGTGGTGGTCGAGGGCCACCTGGTCCTCTACGTCGAGCGCGGTGGGCGCACCCTGCTGAGCTGGAGCGACGACGCCGAGACGCTCGCCGCCGGCGCCGAGGCCCTGGCGACGGCCGCGCGACGCGGCGCCCTGGGCCAGCTCACCATCGAGCGGGCCAACGGGACCGCGGTGCTCGGCAGCGGCGAGACACCCCTGCGCTCGGCGCTCTCCGGCGCCGGCTTCATCACCACACCGAAGGGACTGAGGTTCCGTGCCAGAGGGTGACACCGTCCACCGGGCCGCAGCAGCGCTCGACCGCGCGCTGACCGGCCACGTGCTCACGCACACCGACTTCCGGGTGCCCCAGCTGGCCACCCTCGACCTGAGCGGCGGAAGGGTGATCCGCACGCTCGCCCACGGCAAGCACCTGCTCACCCGCATCGACCACCACCAGCCGCTCACGCTGCACACCCACCTCGGGATGGACGGCGCCTGGCAGCTCTACGCCGGGACCGACCGGTGGCGTCGGCCGGGGACCGAGGCTCGGGTCGTGCTCCGCACGGAGGAGCGCACCGCCGTGGGCTTCGCCCTGCGCGCCGTCGAGGTGGTGCACCGCCGGCACGAGGCATCGCTCACCGAGCACCTCGGTCCCGATCTCCTCGGGCCCGACTGGGACCCCGACGAGGCCGTTCGCCGGCTCTCCTCCACGCCCGACCGCCCGGTGTCCGAGGCACTCCTCGACCAACGCAACCTGGCCGGGATCGGCAACGTCTACGCGTCCGAGCTGTGCTTCACCAGCGGCGTCCACCCGGCGAGCCCGGTGGGTGCGGTCGCCGACCTGCCCCGACTCGTACGCCGTGCCCGGGCGATGCTCGAGGCCAACCGTGATCGCGCCACGCGGTCGACGACCGGCGACCTGCGCCCACGGGAGCGGACGTGGGTCTACCGGCGTGAGGGGGCACCCTGCCGGCGCTGTGGCACGACGGTGCAGTCGGCGATGGTGGGACCTGCCGGCCGCGAACGCCGGGCCTTCTGGTGCCCGTCCTGCCAGCCCGGCCCCTGAGGGGTCAGGCCGCGGAGGCGACCACGTCGTCGGTGCCGGCGCCCAGCGGAGCGGACGCGACGACTCCGAGGGCCGCCTCCTCGTCGGCCACGGCAGCGGACACGTCCATCAGCACGGTGGACAGCGGCAGGTCGAGGGCCTGGCACAGGGAGTTCAGCAGCTCGGAGGATGCTTCCTTCTGTCCCCGCTCGATCTCGGAGATGTAGCCCAGGCTCACCCGCGCCTCGGCGGACAGCTCCCGCAGCGTCATGCCCCGCTGCATCCGCGCAGCGCGCAACACCTCGCCGAGCAGTCGACGGAAGAGCACCATGCGCTGGTCCCTTTCTGGTGGGGAGCCGGACTCATCGCCAACGCTACCCGAGACCCGTTTCTTCCCCGACGGCAACCGCTCCTCGGATGACCTGGTCGAACAGGGTGACGATCTCGGTGCAGGTGTGCTCCCGGATCTGCCACCGACCGCCCTCGAGGTCCAGCAGGCGTGTGACGACGCCATCGGGTCCTGCCACCGCCACCCACACGGTCCCCACTGGCTTGTCCTCCTGCGGGTCTGGCCCGGCCACGCCGGTCGTCGCCAGCCCCCATGTCGTGCCGAGCAGCTCGCGCACGCCCGCCGCCATGGCGGCCGCGCACTCCCCCGACACGACGCCGTGCTGGGCCACCACCGCCTCGGGCACCCCCAGCAGGTCCTGCTTGACCTGGGTGGCGTACGCGACCACGCCGCCGCGGAAGCTCTGCGAGGCTCCCGGGACGTCGGTGATGCGCTCGGCGAGCAGGCCCCCGGTGAGCGACTCGGCTGTCGCGACACTCTCGTCGCGCTCGACCAGGACTCCGAGGACGTCGACCATCATGGGGCGACCCTAGCCGCCCCGATGGACGTGCCAGCGGCCCTGACCCTGCGCTGAGGCAGGGCCAGGGCCGCTCGACTGGTGCTGGGTCAGCGAATGACCCGCACCGTACGGACCACCCTCGCTCCCCGCGTCAGGGAGTCGCCGCTGTAGGTGATCGTCACCTTGTTCTTGCCGACCCTCCTGAAGGCGAGCTTCAGCACGGCCTGGCCGCCACGCAGCTTGCGCGTGACCGTCTTGCCCTTGCGCTTGATGGTCACCGTGCCGGTCGGGGTGAAGCCAGCAGCGCTGACGGTGACCACGAAGGTCGCCCTCACGCCCTTCCTGACCTTGGCGGGGGCGACCACCCTGAGGCGCGGCTTGGCCTTGACGACCTCGACGCTCACGGAGCCGTCACCAGGTGCGACCGCGTCATCGCCGGAGTAGCGCAGCGTGAGGGTCTTGGCGCCCACGGTCTCGAACGGCGTCAGCCGGATCCGGGCGACACCGTCGACCAGCTCCGCAGCCCCGACGACGGTCTCGCCGTCGAGGGCAATGACCGAGCCGGTCGGCGTCACGCCGTCGGCGCTCACCGTGGCGGTGACCGTCGCACGACCGGACTTCACCGGGACCGACGTCGGGACGACTGTGGCGCTCACAGTGGCCTCTGCCTTCGCCACGAAGAGCGGGGCAAGGGCCACGGTTCCGGTCTGCTGTCCCTCGATCCTCACCGTGTGGCGTCCGGAGTCGGCATAGTCGGGGACCGTGAAGGAGAGGCTGGCCTTGCCGTTCTCGTCGCCGATGACCGTGCTCGGGGCGTTGTCCACGGGGGCGGTGCCGACGGAGACGCCGTCGAAGAAGACCTCGATCGAGGAGTCCTTCGGGTCGGGCTCGGTGGAGAAGGCAAGCGACGACACGTTGACCGTGGCCGTCTGGCCGGGCAGGTAGCTGGCGGCGTCGAGCGCCACGCCCACGGCGTGCTGCTGGGGGTCGATGTCGACCGGGCTGTTGGCCGCCATGTAGTCCACCATCGCCGCCAGGTCGATCTGACCAGAGTCGCGCTTGTTGGTCGCGGCGGCGAAGCCCCAGAAGTTGTCACCGGTGCCCGAGGCGAGGAACGAGTTGGCCGTGACCGAGTACGTCTGGTCACTGCGCAGCCGGACGCCGTTGAGCCACATGCCGGTGATGCGGTCGCCCTCGGGACGAGTCACGTCGTAGGTGTAGCGGAACCCCGAGGACGTGCCGAGTCGCAGGAACGGTCGCGACGGGATGTTGCCACCGGCGTCGCGCTGCCACTGCTGCTCCAGGACGGTCTTGATCTGGGAGCCGGTCATGTCCATGTTGATCAGCGTGTTGGCGAAGGGCTGCACCACCGCTGCCTGCTTGTACGTCAGGACCGCGGGGTAGCCGCCGGCGTTGTTGCCGATCATGTCCTGGCGAAGGCCACCGGGGTTCATGAAGGCGATCTGGGCGGAGCCGAACTCCGGCGCACTCGTGGCCCAGCGCTGCACCTCGGCCACGAGGTTGCCCAGGGTGGACTCCCCGCCCCGGTTCTCGCTGCCGCTGGCGAGCTTGGCCCGGTTGAACGGCGCGGCGAGCTGCCCGAGCTCCTGGGCGCCGAGGACCTCGGCCTCCGCCTGGGCGTCGGACACCAGGGCCTGGACGTCGTTCTTGACCTGCACGGCGGCCGGGTCGGTCACCGAGACCGTGTTGGCCTGGACGATCTCGTTGGTCTTGAGCGCCACCGTGTCGGTGGCGGTGTCGACCGTGAAGACCAGCTGGTTGAGGTAGGAGCCGTACTGGCCCGCAGAGACGACCGGTCGCCCGTTGACGACGTGGTTGTAGGCCAGGTGGGTGTGGCCCGAGACGATGGCGTCGACGTCGGAGTCGACGCCCGCGACGATCTGGGCGAACTCCGAGTCCCCGGTCACCGCCGAGATGTCGGTGGACGACGCTCCCTCGTGCATCAGCATCACCACGAGGTCGGCGCCGGCGGCGGTGAGCGCGTCGGCCGCGGCGTTGGTCTCGGCGACGATGCCCGACACCTGCACGTCGGTCATGCCACCGGCAGCCACCAGCGACGGGAGGTCCTCCGTCACGACACCGACGAAGCCCACGTCGACGCCGCCGACGCTGGTCATCCAGGTGCCGCCGTCGGAGGTGCCGGGCGAGGCCGCGACGTCGGGCAGGGCGTAGGAGCCGTCGGACTTCTTGCGGACGTTGGCGGCGAGGTACTGCCACTCGGCGCCACCGAACTCGTTGGTGGTCGCGTCGTAGGGAGCCATCACGCGGTCGACGAGGTCGTGGTAGCCCTGGTCGAACTCGTGGTTGCCCGCCGAGGAGACGTCCAGGCCGGCCGCGTTGAGCGCGTCGAGCGTCGGCTTGTCCTCCTGGATGAAGGACTCGAAGGTGGACGCACCGATGAGGTCACCGGCGGCCGCGAACACCGTGTTGGGGTTGTCGGCCCGCAGCTGGGCGACAGCGCCGGCGAACTGTGCCGCGCCGGCCTCCTGCGCGCCGTTGCTGGTGTTGGGCAGCAGGCGACCGTGGAAGTCGTTGGTGCCGAGGATCTGGACGTCGACAGTTGCGGCGTGGGCCGGCGCCATGGAGCCGAGCACGGCCAGGGGCGTGATGGTGAGCGCAGCTGTGGCCGCACCAGCGATCCATCTGCGCCGAAGGGAGGAGTGGGACACGGGTCATGCCTTTCCGAAGGGATGTGACCCGCGTCAACGTACTCCCAAGGTCCGACGTTGTCCTCAGTGTCGACGACATCGAGGAGAACCTCCGGCGAAGGTTCGGTCAGACCGCCGGTCGGCGCTGCTTCCACACGTCTCGGAAGAACTCGTAGCCGGACCACATGGTCATCGCCACGGCCGCGGCCAGCAACACCTGGGCGAGGTAGAAGAGCACCTCTCCAGTGGGGCCCGGCCACACGTCGAACGCGCCAGCGTGGGCCGTGCCGTGCGGCAGGGGCCAGAGCAGTCCGGACAGCGCGATGCTCTGCAGCACCGTCTTGATCTTGCCGCTCTGGGCAGCAGGGATCACGACGTGCTTGAGCACCGAGAGACGCAGCAGGGTCACCGACCACTCGCGCACCAGCACGATGATCGTCACCCACCACCAGATGTCGCCCACGACCGACAGGCCGATGAACGCCATGCCCGTGATGGCCTTGTCCGCGATCGGGTCGGCGATCTTGCCGAAGTCGGTGACCAGGTTGTGCTTGCGGGCGATGTCGCCGTCGACCTTGTCGGTGATCATGGCCACCGCGAAGATCGCGAACGCGACCCACCGCCAGGCGAGGGAGTCGCCGCCGTCGTGCAGGAGGGCCCAGCCGAAGAGCGGCACCATGAGGATGCGCAGCGTCGTCAGCGCGTTGGGCACGTTGAGGTTGGACACCTTGGCCTGCTCGGTGCTCATCGGCGTCCTCCTTCCGCGCGGGCGACCAGGTCGACCCCGTCGGTTCCCTCGACCACGGCAGTCACGAGGTCACCGACCGCGACGCCCGCGGCCCCCAGGACGGTCGTCGTCCCGTCGACCTCGGGGCCCTGGTGGGCCGCCCGGCCCTCGACCACGCCGTCGGACACCGACTCCACGAGCACCTCGACAGTCTCCCCGATGCGCTCCTCGGCGCGCTGGGCGTTGAGCTCCTCCACGAGCGCGGTCACCCGCTCGGTCCGGGCCCGGATCTCGTCGTCGTCCACCTTGATCGCCGAGTCGAACCCAGCCGCCTCGGTGCCGTCCTCGTCGGAGTAGCCGAACACCCCGGTCACGTCGAGGCGGGCCGCCTCGAGGAAGTCGCACAGCGTCTCGACGTCGTCCTCGGTCTCGCCCGGGAAGCCCACGATGACGTTGGCGCGTACGCCTGCCTCGGGCGCGAGGTCGCGCACCTGGCCGAGGAGGTCGAGGAAGCTCTCCGGGTCGCCGAAGCGCCGCATGCGGCGCAGCACGCTGGCGCTGGCGTGCTGGAAGGAGAGGTCGAAGTACGGCACCACGCCCGGCGTCGTGGCGATGGCACGCAGCAGGCCCGGACGCGTCTCGGCGGGCTGGAGGTACGACACCCGCACCCGCGAGATGCCCTCGATGCCCGCGAGCTCGGGCAGGAGCGTCTCGAGCAGGTGGATGTCGCCGAGGTCCTTGCCGTAGGACGTGGAGTTCTCGCTCACCAGGAACAGCTCCCGCACGCCCTGCTCGGCGAGCCAACGCGCCTCCTGCAGCACGTCGGAGGGGCGCCGCGACACGAAGGACCCGCGGAAGCTCGGGATCGCACAGAAAGTGCAGCGACGGTCGCACCCGCTCGCCAGCTTGAGCGGCGCCCAGGGCGCGTCGCTGAGCCGACGACGCACGGCCCGGGGACCGGTCGACGGGCCGCCGAGGCCGACCTCGGAGGCATCGCCGTGCCCGGGCAGGGACACCGCGGTGTCGTGACGCTCCACCGGCGAGATCGGCAACAGCTTGCGGCGGTCCGAGGGCGTGTGGGCCTGGTGGCGCTCACCGCCGACGATGGCCCGCAGCCGGGCCGCGATGTCGGGATAGTCGTCGAAGCCCAGCACGGCGTCGGCCTCGGGCAGCGACTCCGCGAGGTCCTTGCCGTATCGCTCGGCCAGGCACCCCACCGCGACGACGGCCTGGGCGCGGCCACCGTGCTCGGTCTTGAGGTCGGCAGCGGCCAGCAGCGTGTCGACGGAGTCCTTCTTGGCGGCCTCGACGAAGCCACAGGTGTTGACGACCACGGTGTCGGCCTCGGCCGCGTCGGCCACGAGCACGAAGCCGTCTGCCTCGAGCCGGCCCGCCAGCTCCTCGGAGTCCACCTCGTTGCGGGTGCACCCGAGGGTCACGACGGCGACCTGGATCGGGGCGGCGGTGCTGGGGTGGGAGTCAGTGGTGGTCATCGACGGTGAGTATGCCCCGTTCGGGGGTGCGAAGGCCCGTCACCGCGGCGGTGAGTGTGCTCACCCTCACGTGTCACCGCCCGACGAAGGTGCCCTGCCCGGGCACGCCCGCCTCGCCCACGGGGCGCGCCTTGGCTCCGTCCAC
>JAJPEO010000235.1 GCA_021166815.1 Nocardioides sp. | reverse complement strand
CGAGCAGGAGACGTAGTCGAGCCCGGTACGGTGGAAGAAGTGGATCGAGTGCGGGTCGCCCCCGTGCTCGCCACAGACGCCGACCTTGAGGTCGGGGCGCGTCGAGCGGCCCTTCTCGGTGCCGATCTCGACGAACCGGCCGACGCCCAGGGTGTCGAGCGACTCGAACGGCGAGACGTCGAAGATGCCGTTGTCGAGGTAGGTCGAGAAGAAGGACGCCTCCACGTCGTCGCGCGAGAAGCCCCAGGTCATCTGGGTCAGGTCGTTGGTGCCGAAGGAGAAGAACTCCGCCGACTTCGCCACCCGGTCGGCCAGGATCGCGGCCCGGGGGAGCTCGATCATCGTGCCGAGGAGGAACCTGATCTCGCCGCGGCGCGTCTGGATGTCCTCGGCCACGTCCTCGATGCGCCGGCGTACGACGTCGAACTCACGCACGCTGGCCACGAGCGGGACCATGATCTCGGGGTGCGGGTCGCCACCGGCGTCGAGCCGGTCGGCAGCAGCCTCGAGGATCGCGCGGGCCTGCATCTCGAACAGCCCGGGGATCAGGATGCCGAGGCGCACGCCACGCAGGCCGAGCATCGGGTTCGACTCGTCGAGGCGACGCACGTGCTCGAGGAGGTGCTGCTCGTGGTCGTTGGCCTGCCCGGTCTTGACCTTGACCGTGAGCTCGGTGATGTCGGGCAGGAACTCGTGCAGGGGCGGGTCGATCAGCCGGATGGTGACCGGCAGCCCGTCCATGGCCTCGAAGATCTCGGTGAAGTCCTGGCGCTGCATCGGCAGGAGCGCGTCGAGGGCGGCCTGGCGCTGGTCGTCGGTCTCGGCGACGATCAGGTCCTCGACCAGCTGGCGGCGCTCACCGAGGAACATGTGCTCGGTACGGCACAGGCCGATCCCCTCAGCCCCGAAGCGGCGCGCGCGGGCGGCGTCCTCGGCGGTGTCGGCGTTGGCGCGCACCCGCAGTCGCCGCGTCTCGTCGGCGTGCTTCATCACCGCTCCGACCGCCTCGGCCAGCGGGTCGGAGACCTCCTCGCCCTCGAAGTGGCGCACCACCGCGGAGGCCTCGACGGCCACCGCGCCGGCGAAGACCTCGCCGGTGGTGCCGTCGATGGAGACGACGTCGCCCTCGCGGACCGTGGTGCCGTCGACGGTGAACTGCTTGGCGTGCACGTCCACGACGAGCGCGTCGGCACCGCAGACGCACGTGCGGCCCATGCCGCGGGCGACCACGGCCGCGTGGGACGTCTTGCCACCGCGGCTGGTCAGGATGCCGCGCGCGGCGACCATGCCGGCGAGGTCGTCGGGGGTGGTCTCCTTGCGCACGAGGATGACGTCCTCGCCACGCTCGGAGTAGGCCACGGCGGTGGGGGAGTCGAACACCACCTTGCCGACCGCGGCACCCGGTGAGGCGTTCATGCCGGTGGCCAGCAGGGTGCGCTCGGTGGAGGTGTCGAAGCGGGGGAACATCAGCTGCGCGAGCTGCTCTCCGGTGACCCGGCGCACGGCCTCGTCCTCGTCGATGAGGCCCTCGTCGACCATGTGCTGGCCGATGCGGAAGGCCGCCTCGGGGGTGCGCTTGCCGACGCGGGTCTGCAGCATCCACAGCTTGCCGCGCTCGACGGTGAACTCCACGTCGCACATGTCGTGGTAGTGCCGCTCGAGGTGGGCCATGTGGGCCAGGAGCTCGTCGTAGGCGGCCTCGTCGAGCTCACGCATGTCGGCGAGGGGGATGGTGTTGCGGATGCCCGCCACCACGTCCTCGCCCTGGGCGTTCTGGAGGTAGTCGCCGTAGACGCCCTGGTCGCCGCTGGCCGGGTCGCGGGTGAACGCCACGCCGGAGCCGGAGTCCATGCCGTAGTTGCCGAAGACCATCGCCTGGACGTTGACCGCCGTGCCGAGGTCCTCCGGGATCCGCTCACGACGCCGGTAGAGGCGGGCCCGGTCGGTGTTCCAGGAGTTGAAGACGGCGTTGATGGCGAGGTCGAGCTGCTCGCGGGGGTCCTGGGGGAAGTCGCGGCCCGTCTCGGTCGCCACGATCTGCTTGTAGGTGTCGACCAGCGCGCGCAGGTGGTCGGCGTCGAGGTCGAGGTCGTTGGTCGTGCCGATGGCGTGCTTCGCGCGGTCGAGGGCGTCGGCGAACAGCTCCTCGTCGACGCCGAGGACCGTGCCGCCGAACATCTGGATCAGCCGGCGGTAGGAGTCCCACGCGAAGCGCTCGACGCCGCTCGCGCGGGCCAGGCCCTCGACCGAGGCGTCGTTGAGGCCCACGTTGAGGACGGTGTCCATCATGCCGGGCATGGAGAACTTGGCGCCGGAGCGCACGCTCAGGAGCAGGGGGTCCTCGGCGTCGCCGAGGCGTCGGCCCATGTCGGACTCGAGGACCGAGAGGTGGGACGTGACCTGCTCGGCGAGGCCGTCGGGCTCGCCGCCGCGCTCGAGGTAGGCACGACACGCCTCGGTGGAGACGGTGAAGCCCGGAGGAACCGGCAGGGCCAGGCTGGTCATCTCGGCGAGATTGGCGCCCTTGCCCCCGAGGAGGTCCTTCTGGTCCTTGTTGCCCTGGCGAAAGTCGTAAACCCACGTCTTCATGGGCTGATCCTTTCACCAACCGTGCCGAAGAGTCAGGGGACGAAGGGCCCGAATCGTGCGGACCCTCGGTGTCCGGCTCGCGGGGGCCTCAGGACCCGGACTCGGTGTACGGGTTCCGGCCCGCCACGGCCGCACGGATGCGGCGGGCGGTGAAGTCGGCCGCGAGCTCGTCGACCTCCTCGAGGGTGAGGAAGCGGGCCTCGCGGATCTCGCGCGCCTGCAGGACGACGTCGTCGAGCACGGCGGGATCGTGCGTGCCGCCGTCGAAGACCAGGCACACCGCGTCGTCCCACCCGCCCCACGCGGGCAGCCAGTCGGTGAGCAGCAGCTCCCCGGGCGCCACGCTGAGCCCGAGCTCCTCCTCCAGCTCTCGCACCGCGGCCAGGCGCGGTGACTCGCCCACCTCGACGACTCCGCCGGGCAGGTCCCAGTCACGCTTGTAGGTCAGCCGGCACAGCAGCACGCGCCCCTCGGGGTCGCGCAGGAGCACCTGGCCGATGGCGCGCTTGCGGGGCAGGAAGGAGTTGAGCAGCGAGCGGAAGCTCTGGGGATCGCTCAGCGGCGGGTCGGTCGACAGTCGCGCCAGGACCACGATGCCGTGGGAGTCGTCGCGGTCGGCCATCCCTGGCGTCACCCGGCGGATGCCCTCGCGATGGAGCCCGGCCCGGGTGGCGACGCGCAGGGAAGCCTGGTTGCGTGGGTCCACCTCCGCCTCGACGCGGTGCATGCCCAGGCCGCCCTGGCCCTGCTCGGTCAGGGCCCAGTCGACGAGGAGGCGTACGGCGCGCGCGGCATAGCCCTGGCCGCGCTGCCCGGCGTAGAGCATCCATGACAGGGCGGCGGTGTCGCCCCTCGGTCGCACCTCCACGACGCCGCGGCTGACGCCGTCGTGGACGACGGCGAAGCTGAGGCGGGTGCCCGAGCGTCGCTCGGACTCCCAGCGCTCCACGGTCTCGCGCATGCCCGCCGCGGTCGTCGCCTCGGCCCGGCCGAACCACAGGCGGGCCTCGTCGTCCTCGCCGGCGACGTGGGCCTCGATGTGCTCGGTGCCGAACGCGTGCAGCGTCACCACGCCGTCGGTCAGGGTCGGCTGCTGGTCGGGCACGCCGTCACCCTAGCCCGCAGGTCGGGATCAGGCCTCGTGCCGCAACCACACCGTCGCCAGCGGCGGCACGACGATGTCGGCGTGGGCCGGCTGGCCGTGGTGCTCACCAGCGACGGCCGTGACCGCGCCCATGTTGCCGACCCCCGAGCCGGTGTACGAGGCGGCGTCGGTGTTGAGGATCTCGCGCCAGGTGCCTTCCTTCGGCAGGCCCACGCGGTAGCCCTCGTGCGGGTGCCCGGCGAAGTTGGAGACGCACACCACGTCCGGCTGCCGGGGGGAGCGGCGCACGAACGAGAAGACGTTGCGGTGGGCGTCGTGGGCGTCGATCCACTCGAAGCCGTCGGGGGAGTTGTCGCGCCCCCACAGGGCGCCGGAGTCCTTGTACGCGCGGTTGAGGTCGGCGACCATTGCGCGCACCCCCTCGTGCTCGGGGTGCTCCAGCAGCCACCAGTCGAGCTCGCGGCTCTCGGCCCACTCCGACTCCTGGCCCAGCTCGCAGCCCATGAACAGCAGCTGCTTTCCGGGGTGGGCCCACATGAAGGCGAGGTAGGCGCGCAGGTTCGCCAGCTGCTTCCACCGGTCGCCCGGCATCTTGCGCAGCAGCGAGCCCTTCCCGTGCACGACCTCGTCGTGGCTGATCGGCAGGACGTAGTTCTCGGTGAACGCGTAGACCAGGGAGAACGTCATCTGGCCGTGGTGGTGGCTGCGGTGCATCGGGTCGGCGGCCATGTAGCTGAGCGAGTCGTGCATCCAGCCCATGTTCCACTTGAAG
>JAJPEO010000221.1 GCA_021166815.1 Nocardioides sp. | reverse complement strand
AGAAGTTCGACCACCTCGTCGCGCTCGGCGTCAACGTCGTGCAGGTGATGCCGGTGGCCGAGTTCGCCGGCGACTACTCGTGGGGCTACAACCCCGCGCACGTCTTCGCCGTGGAGTCGGCGTACGGCGGCCCCGACGCGTTCAAGGCCTTCGTCCGCGAGGCGCACCGGCGTGGCATGGCCGTCGTGCTCGACGTGGTCTACAACCACTTCGGGCCCAGCGACCTCGACCTGTGGCGCTTCGACGGTTGGGCCGCCGAGGACGGCAAGGGCGGCATCTACTTCTACAACGACCACCGCTCGTCCACCCCGTGGGGGACACCCGGCCCGACTACGGGCGCGGCGAGGTCCGCCAGTTCATCCACGACAACGCGATGATGTGGCTGCGCGACTTCCACGTCGACGGCCTGCGCTGGGACATGACCCCCTACATCCGCAGCGTCGACGCCAGCGGCCGCGACATCCCCGAGGGCTGGGACCTGATGCGGTGGGTCAACACCAGCGTGCGCGAGGAGCTCCCCGGCCGGATCCTCATCGCCGAGGACATGCACCAGGACCCGGCGATCTCCGACGCGGGTGAGGGCGGCGCGGCCTTCCACGCCCAGTGGGACAGCGCGTTCGTGCACCCGGTGCGTGAGGCCGTGATCGCCCCCGACGACGCCTGGCGCTCGGTCGGCGCGGTCGCCGACGCGATCACCCGGGTCTACAACGACGACGCCTTCCAGCGCGTGGTCTACACCGAGTCGCACGACGAGGTCGCCAACGGCCGCTCCCGCGTGCCGCACGAGGTGCACGAGGACGACCCCACCGGGTGGCACTCCCAGAAGCGCTCGGCGCTCGGGGCGGCGCTGGTGATGACCTCGCCCGGCATCCCGATGATCTTCCAGGGCCAGGAGTTCCTCACTGGCGGCTGGTTCCGCGACGACGTGCCGCTCGACTGGGACCAGCGCGAGGACTTCCACGGCACCGTGCGCCTCTACCGCGACCTCATCCGGCTGCGCCGCAACTGGCACGACACCACGCGCGGCCTCAGCGGCCACGAGGTCGCGGTCACCCACCTCGACGAGGACGCCAACCTGCTGGCCTTCCACCGGTGGGCCGAGGGCGGCCCCGGCGACAGCGTCGTCGTGGTGGTCAACCTCGACGCCGAGGAGCGGCACGAGCACCGCGTCGAGATGCCGTTGGCCGGTCGCTGGACCCTGGAGCTCAACAGCGACGCACGCGTGTACGGCGACGACTTCGGCGACTTCGCCTCCCACGACGTCGAAGCGGTCACCGACGAGCACGGGACCGCCGCGAGCGTGTCGATCGCGCCGTACTCGGTGCTCGTCTACTCGCTGGCCGAGCCGACCGACTGACGTCCGGTCCGGCGACTCACCGCCCACTCGTCCGGGGGACGAACCGCCACGCCACGAGCGCGGCGCCGAGCGCGAACGCGCCCATGGCGGCGAACGAGACGGCGGCAGCCTCGCGGAGGGCGACGTTGTCCTGGCGCCCGGTCATCGTGATGACGTCGCCGACGATCTCGGCACCCCCGCTGGTGAAGCCGAGGAAGAGCGAGAGGGCCACGGCCGTGCCGATCGCGCCGCCCAGCGACGAGGCCATCTTGAAGATGCCCATGCCGGCGCCGCACTGCGCCGCAGGGAGGCTGGCGAGTGCGGCGTCGGTGGCGGGTGTCGCGAAGAACGCGAGCCCGAGTCCGAAGCAGGCGTAGGCGGCGACGGCGAACCAGATGTACTGCTCGAGCAGCAGCCCGGTCGGCATCAGCAGGGCGGCGGAGGTGGCGACGAGCAGGGAGCCCCACACCATCGGCTTGCGGGGGCCGAACCGCTGCAGCAGCTTCTCCCCGGCCCGGATGAAGAGCACCACCATCAGGGGGTAGCCCAGCGTCAGGGCGCCCGCGGCGAGCGGCTCCATGTCGCCCCCGAGCTGCAGCAGCTGCTGGGACACGATCAACAGGCCGAGGGTGCTGTTGATCATGAAGTTGGCGGCGACCGTGCCGGTGAAGAACATGTTGCGGAACAGCGCGAAGTCGATGAACGCGTGGTCGCGCCCGCGTTCGACGGCCACGAAGACCACGATGCCGACGGCGGCCAGCGCCAACAGCGCGACCCCGAGCGGGGAGAGCCACTCGAACGACTTGCCGCCGAAGGTGAGCAGCACCATCAGGGCGAGCGTCGCCACGAGGAAGACCGCGAGCCCGCGTACGTCGAACCGGTGGTGCGTCGTGTCGGAGACCCTGCTCTCGGGCGTGCCCCGCACGAGCAGGCTCGCGATGACCGAGACCGCGATCGAGAAGACGAAGATCCAGCGCCAGCCGATGGTGGTCGCGGTCAGGCCGCCCACGAACGCCGCCAGTCCCGCGCCGCCGAACGAGCCGATCGACCACATCGACACCGCGCGCTGGCGCGCGGGCCCGTCCCAGTACGTCTTGACCAGGGCGATCGTGGCCGGCATGACGCAGGCGGCGGAGAGGCCCTGCACGGCACGGCCGGCGATGAGCAGCGGCGCTGCCGCGGCGCCCGAGGCGGCCACGATGAGCACGCAGCCGACGACGTTGAGGCCGTTGCCGACCAGGGTGAGACGGACCCGGCCGAACCGGTCGGCGAAGCCCCCCATCAGCACGATGAACAGGCCCGAGACCAGTCCGGTCAGGGCGACCGCGAGGTTCATCGCGGTCGCGCCCAGCACGTCGCCGCCGGCGTTGAGGTCATCCATCACCGCCGGGGCGACGGTGCCGAGCGAGATGGCGAACAGCCAGTAGGACACGATGCTCAGCACGAGCCCGACCAGCAGGCGGTCCCCGGCCCGGGTGCTGGGCCGGTCAGGGACCGTCGCCGTGGACATGGCTACGCCTTCGCGGGCTCGGGGCCGGGGACGTCCGCCTCGACCTTGCGGCCCTTGGGGACCGTCAGCATGATCGAGGCGATGGCGATGACCACCAGGATCAGGTTGAACATCAACGCGACTACGGCGGCCTCGCGGATGCCGGTGTTGTCGGTGCGGCCCTGGTTGATCAGGACGTCGCCGACGAGGGTCGCGCCGTGGCTGCTGAGGCCGGTGAAGATCGCCAGCGAGATCGCCGCGCCGGTGGCGCCGCCCAGCGACGAGGCCATCTTGTAGATGCCGGCGCCCGAGCCGGCCTGGTCGGCCGGCAGGTTGGCCAGCGCGGCGTCGGTGGAGGGCGTGGCGTAGAACGCCAGCCCGAGGCCGAACAGCGCGTAGGCCACGACGGCGAGGATCTTGTAGTCCTCCAGCAGCATGTTCGTCGGCATGAGCATCAGGCACACGACACCGACGATGAGGGAGCCCCAGATCATCGGCTTGCGCGGGCCGAAGCGCTGCAGCAGCTTCTCGCCGACCCGGATGAAGGCGATGATCGTGACGCCGTAGCCGAGGGTGAGCAGGCCCGCCTCGGAGGCCGACATGTTGCCGCCCAGCTGCAGCAGCTGCTGGGTGACGATCAACAGGCCGATCGTGCCGTTGAGCAGGAAGTTGGAGATCGTCGCGCCGGTGAAGGTCGGGTTGCGGAAGAGCCGGAAGTCCACGAACGGCGTCTGGGCGGAGCGCTCGATGCGGTAGAAGGCGTACAGGCCGACGACCGCGACCACCGCCAGGCCGAGGGTGATCGGCGAGGTCCAGCCGATCCGGGCTCCGAAGATCAGCACCACCATCAGCGCCAGCATCGACAGCACGAAGACCACGACGCCGGGCAGGTCGAAGCGGTGGGCCTTCGTCGAGGCCACCTTGCTCTCGGGCGTGCCCCACATGAGGGCGATGGCGATGACGGAGATGACGATCGACACGATGAAGATCGCGCGCCACCCGACGGAGGTCGCCATGTAGCCACCGAAGATCGCCGCGAGGCCCGAGCCGCCCCAGGAGCCGATCGACCACATGGACACGGCACGCTGGCGAGCGGCGCCGTCCCAGTAGGTCTTCACCAGCGCCATGGTCGCGGGCATGATGCACGCGGCCGAGAGGCCCTGGATGGCGCGTCCGGTGAGCATCAGCGGCAGCGCGAGGCTGCCGCTGGCCAGGATGATCAGGGCGGAGCCGACGATGCCGAGCACGTTGCCGGCGATGGCGACCTTCACGCGGCCGATGCGGTCCGCGAGGCCGCCCATCACGACGATGAACATGCCGGAGAACAGGGCGGTGATCGAGACCGCGAGGTTCATCGCGTCGAAGCCGATGTGGGGGTTGGCCCACGTCTTGGCGGACTCGTCGGTGAACGCCCCGTTGATGTCCTCGAGGATGCTCGGCGCGATGGTCCCCGTCGTGCCCGCGAAGAGCCAGAACGTGACGACGCCGAGCACGATGCCGAGGAGCAGCTTGTCGGTGCCTTGGTAGCAGGTGGTGGTCGGCTGGGCGGTCGATGATGACATCGGGCTCACTCCTTCGTGAGCCAGGCGAGGGCCGCGGCGATCGCGGCCTCGGTGCCGGTGGCGAGCGTGGGCTGGATCGCCGGCGCGAACCCGGGGTTGTGGTTGGGGACCGGTGTCTGGTCGGCGGTGAAGCCGCCCAGGCCCCAGTAGGTGTAGGGGATGCCGAAGGCGTCCGGGACCACGCTGAAGTCCTCGCTCGCGGGGATGCGCGGCAGGTGCTGGACCCGGTCGGCGCCGAAGTGCTCGACGAACGCCGCGCGGACCCGGGCGTCGACGTCGGCGTCGTTGTCGGTCATCGGGAACTGGTCGTAGTACTCGAAGGTCGGCTCCTGCGGGGACCCCGCAGCGGCGCACTCACCGCGCACGATGCGCTCGATGGCCTCCAGCATGGTCGTCCGCACGGCGAGGTCGTACGCGCGCAGGTTGACCAGCAGGGTCGCGTGGTCGGGGATGATGTTGGACTTGGTGCCGGCCTGGACCGACCCGACGGTCACGACCCCGAAGTCGGCCGGTGCGATCTCGCGGGCGACGATGCCCTGCAGGCGCAGCACGATGGCGCTGGCCAGCACGACCGGGTCGACGCCGAGGTGCGGCATCGATCCGTGCGAGCCCTTGCCGAAGACGGTGATCCGGATGGAGTCTCCCGCCGACAGCACCGGCCCGGCGGCCGTGGCGACCTGCCCGGCGGGCGGCGCGACCAGCACGTGCTGGGCGAGCGCGACGTCAGGCCGGGGGATCTTGTCGAGCAGGCCGTCGGCGACCATCGAGCGCCCGCCCTCCGCGGTCTCCTCCGCCGGCTGGAAGAGCGCGATGTAGGTGCCGGCCCACAGGTCCCGGCTCTCGGCCAGGGCCTGGGCGGCGCCCAGGGCGCACACGATGTGGGCGTCGTGGCCGCAGGCGTGCATGACGTCTTCGACCTTCGACGAGTACGGGAGCCCGGTCGCCTCTGCCACCGGGAGGGCGTCGATGTCGGCACGGAACAGGACGCTGGGGCCGTCCCCGTTGCCGAGCACGCCGACGACGCCGCCGCCGACGTGCTGGACGTCGTACCCCATCGCCTCGAGGCGGCGGGCGATCTCGGCCGCCGTCTCGGTCTCCTCCATGGAGAGCTCGGGGTGCTCGTGGAGGTGCTTGTAGAGCTCCTCCTGCCACTGGCTCACCGACCCCAGGTCGGGAAATGTGGTGCTCACCCGCCGACGTTACGGCCCGCGAGAGGGTCGCGGGAATGGTCAAAGGTCCCGACGCGCGACGGGGTGACCACCGCGCCTCCAGACGGGACCAAGGTCCCTGTGCTGCGCGCGAGCACGGGCGGACGATGGGAGGACTCAGCCAGAAGGGGTGGCCCATGGAGTCGTCGTACGACGTGTTCGAGGTGCG
>JAJPEO010000190.1 GCA_021166815.1 Nocardioides sp. | reverse complement strand
GGTGGCGGGGCTCGTCGGAAACGTGGTCGTCAGGACATGCGCTCGAGGATCAGGGCCATGCCCTGTCCGCCGCCGACGCACATGGTGATGAGGCCGGTGGACTTGTCGTGCCAGTCCATGCTGTTGAGCATGGTGGCCTGCAGACGGGCACCGGTCATGCCGAAGGGGTGGCCGATCGCGATGGCGCCACCGTTGACGTTGAGGCGGTCGATGTCGATGCCGAGGTCCTGGTAGGACGGGACGACCTGGGCGGCGAACGCCTCGTTGATCTCGACGAGGTCGATGTCGTCGATGCTCATGCCGGCGTACTTGAGGGCGTTGCGCGTCGCCTCGACCGGGCCCAGGCCCATGACCTCGGGGGAGAGGGCGGAGACGCCGGTGGACACGATGCGCGCAAGCGGGGTGAGGCCCAGCTCCCTGGCCTTGGTGTCGCTCATGATGACGACCGCCGCGGCACCGTCGTTGAGGGCGCAGCAGTTGCCGGCGGTGACCACGCCGTCGGGGCGGAAGACCGGCTTGAGGCCGGCGACCGACTCGTACGTCACGCCCGCGCGCGGGCCGTCGTCGGTGGAGACGACCGTGCCGTCGGGCAGGGTGACCGGGGTGATCTCGCGGGCCCAGAAGCCGTCGTTGATGGCCTTCTCGGCGAGGTTCTGCGAGCGGACGCCGAACTCGTCGAGCTCCTTGCGGTCGAGGCCCCGCAGCGTGGCGACGTTCTCGGCCGTCTGGCCCATGGCGATGTAGACGTCGGGCAGCAGGCCGTCCTCACGCGGGTCGTGCCACGTGGTGCCGCCCTCGGCCGCCTGGGCGGTGCGGGCCTTGGCGTCGTCGAACATGGGGTTCTGCGCGGCGCCGATGTCGGACATGCCGTTGCCGAAGCGCGAGACGGTCTCGACGCCGGCCGAGATGAAGATCTCGCCCTCGCCGGCCTTGATCGCGTGGAACGCCATGCGCGTGGTCTGCACCGAGGAGGAGCAGTAGCGGTTGACCGTCGCGCCGGGCACGGTGTCGAGGCCGTTGATCACGTTGACCGCGCGGGCCAGGTTGTTGCCCGCCTCGCCGGCCGGCTGGCCGTTGCCGAGGTAGACGTCGTCGATGGTGGTGGGGTCGAGTGCGGGGACCTTGTCCAGCGCGGACCTGATGGCGAACGCGGCCAGGTCATCGGTGCGTACGTCCTTCAGGGACCCCTTCCCGGCACGGCCGATGGGGGTGCGGGCTGCGGAAACGATCACTGCCTCGGGCATGGGAACTCCGGATCTGGTGGGTGGATGGCTGGGCTCAGCACACAGACGCGCTCACACTAACCGCCAGCGGCCGTGCGGGAACCGCGCGATCCTGTGGGATGGGACTCATCGGGACTGGGTGGGCGCACCAGCGGGCGGGTCTGGGAGCATCGGTGCGTGCGTCACGTGTACCGGTGCCCCCTGCGGTGGGCCGACCTCGACCTCCTGGGCCATGTCAACAACGTCACCTACGTCGACTACCTCCAGGAGGCCCGGGTCGACCTCTTCCGCACCCATGCTCCCGACACCCGTGCGGCCGACCTGGCCGAGGGGGCCGTGGTGGTCCGGCACGAGGTGACGTACGTGTCGTCGTTGACCTTCCGGCTGGAGCCGGTGTCGATCGAGTGCTGGGTGAGCGAGATCCGGGCGGCGAGCTTCACCGTCGACAGCGAGATCTTCGACGAGGACGAGCACGGCGTGCGCACGGTCTACCTGCGCGCCCGGACGGTCCTGACGCCGTACGTGTTCTCCGAGGAGCGCCCCCGCCGGCTGCGCGCCGACGAGGTCGCCGTGCTGGAGACGCTTCTCGAGCCGGGGGAGCCGGTCGCCCCGCTGCAGCTGGGTGAGCCCGTCGAGGTCGAGGGCGGGCACTACCCGGTGCACGTGCGGTTCTCCGATGTGGACGTCTATGGCCACGTCAACAACGTCATGCCCTTCGAGTACCTCCAGGAGGGGCGCATCGTGCTGATGACCAGCATGGCCCCCGGCGCCGCCGCAGCCCAGGGCCTGCACCTGGTGGTCGCCCACACAGCGGTGGACTACCTGCGACCGATCCTGCTGCGCCCCGAGCCCTACGACTGCCAGACGTGGGTCTCGCGCGTGGGCCGTACGTCGGTGCTGTTCGACTCCGTGATCAGCGACGGTGACGAGGTCCTGGTGCGGGGCCGGGTGGTCGGGGTGGTCATCGACAGCGCGACCGGGGTTCCCACCGAGGTGCCGGCTGCCTACCGCGACCTCGTCGGCGGAGCCTGAGCGCTCACTCGGGCGTGTTCACCATGAACTGCGCCGCGTGCTGGACGTAGTCCCAGAACCGCGCCCGCTGGGACTCGGTGAGGTCGACGGCGTCGATGCCCGCCCGGAAGTGCAGCAACCACCGCTCGGACGACTCGGGGGTGACGGCGTACGGGACGTGGCGCATCCGCAGCCGGGGGTGGCCCCGGGTGTCGGAGTAGGTCGTCGGACCGCCCCAGTACTGCATCATGAACAGCGCAAGGCGCTCCTCCGCGGGTCCGAGGTCCTCCTCGGGGTACATCGGCTTGAGGACCGGGTCGGTGGCCACGCCCTCGTAGAAGCGGTGCACGATCGCCCGGATCGTCGCCTCGCCGCCGATCTCGTCGTAGAAGGAGCTGTCCACGCCGCCCATTGTGCCTGCGCCCCCTGGGCTCACGCCTCGGGGTCGGGTTCGTGGTGGGTGACGACCGCCCGGTGGGGGTGCGGCATGACGATGCCCTCGTGGTCGAAGCGGGCCTTGATGCGCTCGCGCATCTCGCGCGCGACGGCCCACTGCTCCATCGGCGCGGTCTTGAGGGTGACCCTGACGACCACGCCCTCGTAGCCCAGCGACTCCACGCCCCACACCTCGGGCTCCTCGATGACGCGACCGGAGAAGTCCTCGTCCTCCCAGAGGTCGTGGGCCACGTCCTTGAGGACCTGGCGTACGCGGGCGAGGTTCTCACGGTGGTCGACGGTGATGTCGAGGACGGTCCGGGCCCAGTTCTGGCTCATGTTGCCCACGCGCAGGATCTCGCCGTTGCGGACGTACCAGACGGTGCCGTTGACGTCGCGCAGCCGGGTCACCCGCAGGCTCACGGCCTCGACGGTGCCGGAGGCCTCGCCCAGGTCGACGACGTCCCCGACGCCGTACTGGTCCTCGAAGATCATGAAGATGCCCGAGAGGAAGTCCTTGACCAGGCTCTGGGCGCCGAAGCCGATGGCGACGCCGAGGATGCCGGCGCTGGCCAGGATCGGACCGATGTTGGCCCCGAGCTCGCTGAGCATCATGGTGACGATCACCGCGAACACGACACCCGAGACGATGCTCTTGAGCAGCGTGCCCATCGTCTGGGCCCGCTGGACCCGCCGCGTGGCCCCGGGGTCGTGGCGGGCCACACGGTCGCCCACCTTGCCCGCCATCACGGCGCGGCCGAGACGATCGGGCAGGACGCCGACCTCGGCGCGGCGCACCACCCGGTCGATCATCCGGTGCAGGACCCACCGGATCGCCAGGCCCAGCAGGGCCAGGCCGAGCAGCGCGAGCGGCTTGCCGACCAGCCAGTCGGCCAGCCGGGCCACTGTGACGCTGCCCGTCGCGTCGTAGGTCCAGGTGCAGATGGTCTCGCCCTCGGCGCACTTGTCGTCGAGGGACAGTCCGACGGCGGAGAGAGGCGGAGCAGGCATGCGGGCCAGTATGGCGAACGGGTGGGCAGCGCCCCGGAAGGGGAACCGATTGGCTACCCTTGCCCCGTGACCACGCCTGCCATCCCTGCCTCCGTCGTCCGCCGCGGCATGCGCGCCGCTGCCCTCGCCTCGCTGCCGCTGCTCGTCCTGGCGGCCGCTCCGGCCCACGCCGAGGCCGCCGAGGGCTGGCACCCGGTGGAGCCCGCTGCCGTCGACCGCCTCGAGGCCCTGGTGTGGTTCGTGGTCGGCCCGGTGGCGCTCTTCGTGCTGATCGCCTTCCTCGCCCTGGTGCCCGCCCTCATCAAGCGCGAGCCGATCCTGCCTCGCCACGGCGATGAGGAGGCCCAGTGGATCGGCGGACCGGGCAAGGGCGCCAAGGAGCTGCCGGCGGCCGAGCGGACCGCGGGCACCGGTGGAGCCAGTGGCAGCTGGTGAGCTGCTGAGCGACGCCGACCGGATCACCCTCGACCGGGTGATCCGTCGGGCCGAGCAGGCCAGCCGTTTCGAGTTCTCCGTCTACGCCGGCCCTGCCGGCGAGGACGACACGCGCTCCTTCGCCGAGCGCCTGCACGCCAGCCTGGTGGCCCCGGCACGCAGCGTCCTCATCCTGGTCGACCCGGGCCGGCGGGCCACCGAGGTCGTGACGGGCGAGGACGTGCGCCGCTACCTCACCAACAGCGAGGTGGAGCTGGCGCTGCTCGCCATGCAGGACGAGTTCGCCGAGGGGCGCATCTGCGCCGGCCTGGTGCGCGGGATCCCGCTGCTGGCCGAGCACGCCCGCCGCAGCTGAGCGACACCCACGACCGACGACGAGGGCGGGGCGGCCACTGGCCGCCCCGCCCTCGTCGCGGTTGGTCCGGGTCTCAGCCCCGGGTGTCGCGTTCCTGCGCGGCGAGCGCCATCGCCAGCTCGTCGCGCGCCTCGGCGACGAAGCGCTTGCCGACGGTGGGCGCAGTGGTGGTGGCCAGCCAGTCGTCGAGCCGCACCAGGACCTCGGGCGAGGCCGCGGGGTAGGGGAAGCCGAACTCCAGCACCTCCGACGCCTTGTGGAAGCCGAGGGCGTCCAGGGCCTTCTCGGCGGCGTCGAGGAAGGTCTCGACGTACTGCCCGGCGAGCTCGGGGTCGGTCGCACGGAAGACGTTGAGCGTGATCTGGCTCGACGTCTCGTTGGGCGTCTCCGGGTCCATCAGCGCCGCCCAGGCGGCGTCCTTGGCTGCCGCGGTGGGCTGCGACGCGCGGGCAGCCGCGGCCTGCTCCTTGCCCGAGATGGTCTTGTCTCGCTCGAGCTCGGCGTCGATCTCGGCGTCGCCGACGCGCCCCTTCGCCGCGAGGGCGGCGATGAGCATCCAGCGCAGGTCCTGGTCGACGTCGAGCCCGTCCACGGTGAACGAGCCGTCGAGCAGCCCGGCCACCTCGGCCACGGCCTCGTCGCTGACCGCGGCGCTGGCGTAGGCGCGCACGAAGGTCAGCTGGTGGTCGCTGCCGGGCGCGGCCTCGAGCAGCAGGCCGCGTACGCCCTGCTCCCAGCGTGCGCGCAGCGCGTCACGCCCGGCCGGGTCGGAGAGCCGGTCGACAGCCCACTGCGTCGAGGGCCGCGGCCGGGTCGCGTCGGCGACGTAGGTGACGGCCCACGCGTCGGTCTCCTGGCCGATGTTGGCCACGACGAGGTCGACCCAGGCCGACGCGGGGAGCTCGGCGGAGCGGACCATGTCCCAGGCCGCGCCCCACACCAGGGCCCGGGCCAAGGAGTCGTCCAGCTTCGACAGGCCGTTGATCGCCGTGTCGAGCGAGCGCTCGTCGAGGCGGATCTTGGCGAACGCGTGGTCGTTGTCGTTGAGCAGCAGCAACGCCGGCTGCTGCATGCCGACGAGCTCGGCCACGGCCGTGCTGGCTCCGGCGACGTCGATCTCGACGTAGTCGCGACGCACGAGCCGGCCGTCCACCTCGTCGTACAGGCCGATGCCGAGGCGGTGGCGTCGCAGCGTCGGGTGCTCGGCGGGGGCGGTCTGCTCGACGGAGAACGACGTGTAGCGGCCCTCGTCGTCGAGCTCGAACGCCGGGCTCAGGGTGTTGACCCCGGCGGTCTGCAGCCACTCCTTCGCCCAGCCCTGCAGCTCGCGGCCGGAGGCCTTCTCGAGCGCGGCCAGCAGGTCCTTGAACTCCGGGTTGCCGTAGGCGAAGTCCTTGAAGTACTGGCGCAGCCCGGCCAGGAAGTCCTCGAGGCCCACCCACGCGACGAGCTGCTTGAGCACCGAGGCGCCCTTGGCGTAGGTGATCATGTCGAAGTTGACCTCGACCGCGTGCAGGTCGTGGTTGTCGGCGGCGATCGGGTGGGTGGAGGGCAGCTGGTCGGCGCGGTAGCCGGTGAGCTTGCGGGCGTTGGCGAAGCCGGTCCACGCGTCGGTGAACTCGGTGGCCTCGGCCTCGCACCAGTAGCAGGCCCACTCGGCGAAGGACTCGTTGAGCCACAAGTCGTCCCACCACCTCATCGTCACGAGGTTGCCGAACCACATGTGGGCCATCTCGTGGGTGATGACGGAGGTGCGGAACTCGAAGAACGAGCGCGTCTGGCGGCTGCGGGGGAGGTACTCGTCGCGGAAGGTCACGCACCCGGCGTTCTCCATCGCGCCCATGTTGTACTCCGGCACGAACAGCTGGTCGTACTTGCCGAAGGGGTAGGGGTAGTCGAACTGCTCCTCGAAGAACTCGAAGCTCTGCTTGGTGGTCAGCGCGAGGTTGTCGGTGTCCATGTGCTCGGCGAGCGACTGGCGGCAGTAGAAGCCGAGCGGGATGTCGCCGTGCTTGCCGGTGTAGGTGTCGAACTCGGCGTGGTACTCGCCGGCGACGACGGCGGTGATGTAGGTCGACATCCGCTTGGTCGTGGGGAAGTGCCACACGGCCCTGCCCTCGCCCAGGTCCTCGGGCTCCGGAGTGGGGGAGTTGGAGACGACGGCCCAGTGCGCGGGAGCCGTGACGTTGAAGGTGAACACCGACTTCAGGTCGGGCTGCTCGAAGGTGGTGAACACGCGGCGGGCGTCGGGGACCTCGAACTGGCTGTAGAGGTAGACCCGGTCGTCGGCGGGGTCGACGAAGCGGTGCAGGCCCTCGCCGGTGTTGGTGTAGCGGCAGTCGGCCCTGACGACCAGCGTGTTGGTGGCCTCCAGGTCGTCCAGCGCGATGCGGCTGTCGGCGTACGCCGTGGCCGGGTCGAGCGAGCGACCGTTGAGGGTGATCTCGTGCACGGTCGCGTCGACGAGGTCGGCGAACGTGGACGCGCCGGGCTCGCGGCAGGTGAACTCCAGGGTGGTGACCGAGCCGAAGTGGGTGTCTCCGGTCGTGAGGTCGAGGTCGATGGTGTACGACGTGACGTCCAGGAGGGAGGCGCGGGTAGCCGCCTCGTCCCGGGTGAGGTTGGTTCCAG
>JAJPEO010000189.1 GCA_021166815.1 Nocardioides sp. | reverse complement strand
ACGTCGTCAACGCATGACTTTCGTCCCTGCCGGGTGACCCAGGCCGGCGCCACACTGGACTCGTGACCGCCACCATCGAGACCACCGGCCTGGTCAAGACGTTCGGCGCCGTACGAGCACTCGACGGCCTCGACCTGCAGGTGCATCCGGGGGAGGTGCACGGGTTCCTCGGGCCCAACGGGTCGGGAAAGACCACGACGATCAAGGTGCTGCTCGGCCTGCTGCGCCCCGACGGGGGAGAGGTGTCGGTCTTCGGGCTGCATCCGTGGGCCGACTCGGTGGAGGTGCACCGCCGGGTGGCGTACGTGCCCGGTGACGTGGCCCTGTGGCCCAACCTCAGCGGCGGCGAGACCATCGACCTGCTGCTGCGCCTGCGCGGAGTCGACCCGGAGCGGTCGCGACGCGACGAGCTGCTCGAGCTGCTCGACCTCGATCCCCGCACGAAGGGGAGGGCCTACTCCAAGGGCAACCGGCAGAAGGTGGCGCTGGTCTCCGCGTTCGCGGCTCCGGTCGACCTGCTCGTGCTCGACGAGCCGACCTCCGGGCTGGACCCGCTGATGGAGCAGGTGTTCAACCAGCTGCTCGCCGAGGCCAAGTCGGCGGGGACGACCGCGCTGCTGTCCAGCCACATCCTGAGCGAGGTCGAACGCGTGGCCGACCGGGTGACGATCATCCGGGCCGGCCGGAGCGTCGAGACGGGCTCGCTGGCCGAGCTGCGCCACCTCCGGCGCAGCCACGTACGCGCTTCCCTCGCCGCCCCGGTGCCCCTGGACCTGCCGGGGGTGCACGACGCGACGCTGCTGGACGGTGAGCTCACCTGCAGCGTCGACCCCGACGGGCTCCCGGGTCTCCTGGCGGCGCTCCAGGCTGCCGGGGTGCGCGCGCTCACGTGCACGCCACCCTCGCTGGAAGAGCTGTTCATCGACGCCTACCGGCCCCGTCCGGCGAGCAGGGAGTCGACGTGACCGAGGGCGGCAGGGGGACTCTTGCGCTGCTGCGAGCGGGGCTGCGTCGCGACCGCCTGCTGCTCCCGGTGTGGATCGGGCTGCAGGTGCTCATGGTGGCTGTCTCGTCCTTCACCATGGTCGACCTCTACCCCGACGTCGCGAGCCGCACGGCCGCGGCCCACGTCATCAACAGCAGTCCGGCGCTGGTGGCGCTGTACGGCCCCATCCTCAACGAGGAGAGCCTCGGCGAGCTGTCGATGAGCAAGATGACGGTCGTCTACGCCATGGTCGTCATGGGACTCGCGCTGGTGATCGTGCGGCGCCACACCCGCACCGAGGAGGAGACCGGCCGCGCCGACCTCGTCGGTGCCACGCTGGTGGGGCGTCAGGCCCCGTTGCGGGCGGCGGTGCTGGAGGCCGTCCTGGCGTCCGTGGCCGTCGGGCTGCTGGCCGCCGCCGCCAACGCGGGTGCCGGGCTGGACCCGGTCGGCTCGCTCGCCTTCGGGCTCGGCTGGACCGGCATCGGCCTGGTCGGCACCGGGGTCGCGGCGGTGGCGTGCCAGACCTCCGCCAGCACGCGCGCGTGCGGCGGCATCGCCCTGTCCGTCTTCGCTGCCCTGTTCCTGCTGCGGGCCGCGGGTGACGTCGGCCCGGACCTGCTCGGCTGGTTGTCGCCGTTGGGCTGGGGGACGCGCCTGGACGCGTGGGGTCAGCCCCGGTGGTGGCTGCTGGGCGCCTACCTCGCGGTGAGCGTCGCCCTGCTCCTGCTCGCGGCGGCCTGGCAGGCTCGCCGGGACCTGGGCAGCGGGCTGCTGCCCGAGCGGCTGGGCCGCGAGCACGGCCGCCTGGGCTCGATCGCCGACCTCGTGTGGCGCCTCAACCGCTCCGTCACGGCATGGTGGCTGCTGGCCGCCACCGTGTGGGGCGCGCTCTTCGGATCGGTGACCCCGCACCTGGGAGCCCTGTTCGAGTCCCCGGCCGGCCGCGCTGCCCTCGAGGCGATGGGGGGAGAGGGCAAGGTCCAGGAGGTGATGCTGGCCGCCCTGCTGGCGATCATGGCCGCCCTGCTGTCCGCGTACGGCGTGCAGGTGGTGGTCGGTGCGGCGCACGAGGAGAACAGCGACCGGACGGGCGCCGTCCTGGCTGCCCGCGGGGCGCGAGGTGAGCTCTTCACGGGCGTGGTGGTCACCGCGTGCGCCGGGGTGGTGGCGCTGGTCCTTGGGTTCGCACTGGGCATGTCGGTGGGGTACGGCACCCAGGTGGGCGGCGTCGTGGCCACGGGCACCGAGCTCGTCCCGGCGGCGCTGGCCCACGTGCCGGCGATCTGGGTGGTGGTGGCGTGCGCCGTGCTCCTGTGGGCGGTACGCCCCACCTTCGCGTGGGCGGGCTGGTTCCTGCTGGCGGTCTTCATCACCATCGGCGACCTCGCGCCCCTGTTGCGCCTGCCCGGCTGGATGGCCGATCTCTCGCCGTTCCAGCACGTGCCCACGGTGCCGGTCGAGCCGGTGCGGTGGTCGGCGGAGGCCGGCCTGCTGGGGGTCGCGGCCCTCCTGGTGGCGGCGGCGTGGCTGCGCTACCGCTCCCGGGACATCGCCTGAGGTTCTGTCAGGATGCCGCCATGTGGCAACCCGAGCCGGGCTGGCAGCGCCTCCCCGGAGCCGGCCCGGCGAGCGTGGGCGTGTGGCAGGCCCACGAGGGCGGACGCGACGTCGTCGTCAAGCGACTCGCGCGCCCCGGCAACCATGACTCCCAGCTCCTCACGCAGCCGGCTGACGTCAACTACTGGCGGCGGGCCGCCGACGTCGCGCTCAGTCGCGTCGTCGCCGAGTCGCCCGGGCTGCGCGAGGCACCGGTCGTCCGGGTCGAGGAGGACGACGAGGGAGTCACCCTCGTCCACGAGCTCGTGCCCCGCACCGAGCACCCGGGCCTGTGGCTGGCCGCCTGCCTGGGCCGCTTCGCCGGCGCCGACCTCGGCACCTCGCCCTGGCTGACCCGCGGCCTGCTGCGCTCGCGGCTCGCCCTGGTCGCGAGGCGCGGCGGCTGGACCTTCCTCGCACGCACGCCTGCCGCGGACGTGACCGCTCACCTGTGGGAGCGCCGGGTGGCGTGGCTCGACCGCTGCGACGCGCTCCCGCAGGTGGCCCAGCACGGTGACGCCGCCCCGGGCAACTTCCCCGGTCGCCACGGCGACGACGCGGTGGCCATCGACTGGTCCCACCTGGGCAGCGGGCCGGTGGGCGCCGACCTGGGTTACTTCTCCCTCACCGCACGGGAGGAGCTGGGGCCGTTGGTCGACGCCTACGTCGCCGCGCTCCCGCCCGGCCTCGCCTCGCGTGACCAGGTGCTCATGGGTGCGCGGGTGACGGCGGTCTACACCGTGCTCACGCGACTCGACTGGGCGCTCAGCCGGGTGGCCGAGGGCGAGGGCGCGCTCGCCGGGAAGTTCCGGCACCCCAGCGTGGCGCCGTACATCCGCTCCATGCAGCGCCAGGTGGACCAGATCGAGGCGCTGCTCGGGTGAGCAGCGCCTCGACGGTGGCGACGATCAGAGCTGGCGGGCGCTGAACGTGTCGCAGGCGTCCACGCTGCCCTGCTCGTAACCGGTCATGAACCAGCGCATGCGCTGCTCGGAGGAGCCGTGGGTCCACCGCTCCTGGTTGACCCGCTGGCCCGACTTCTGCTGGATGCGGTCGTCGCCGACCGTCTTGGCCGAGTCCATTGCCTCGGCGATGTCGCCCTGGTCGAGGCCCTCGAGCAGCTGGTCGCCGTCCTCGGCCTCGCGGGTCCACATCCCGGCGTAGCAGTCGGCCTGGAGCTCGAGGCGCACGGCGTCGGACTCGGGGCCCTGCTGGGTGCGGACCTTGCCCATGGTGCCCATGAGGTTCTGGATGTGGTGGCCGTACTCGTGGGCCAGGACGTACGGCTCCACGAAGTCGCCGCCCTGACCGCCCAGCTGGCCCTGCAGGACGTCCTCGAAGAACGTCGAGTCGAGGTAGATGCCCTGGTCGGGCGGGCAGTAGAAGGGGCCGACCTGCGAGGTGGCCTGACCGCAGCCGGTGGACACCGCTCCGCTGAACGTGGTCACGCTGGCGGCCTTGAACCCGCTGGAGAACTGGCTGGACCAGAACTCGTACAGGGAGTTCTCGACCGCGACCCTCGCGCAGTCGGCGTCCTTGTTGGCGTCCGCTCCGGTCTTGCAGTTGGTGTAGCGCTCGGAGTCGGTCATCCGGCTCGAGTCGGTGCCCTGCTGGGTCGGGTCCAGCCCGTTGCCGCCCGGCATGGGCAGCCCGCCCCCGCCCTGGCACTGGGTGACGGCGAAGAGGAGAACGAGGATGAGCAGCGTGCCGATGCCGCCACCGGCCTTGGCGCCGCCGGGGAGGGGGATCCGCATGGGCCCCCCGGACATGCCCCCGCCACCGCTGTCGCCCACGCGACTGGTGTCGAGCCTGGCCTTCGGGTTGAACCGCATGGTCGTGCCTTTCGCAGGGGGTCGCCCCCGCGACTCGCGTGGGCCTTCGGTCCGTAGGATATGCGGCACGATGATCACCGCCCAGAAGCTCGAGGTCCGAGTCGGCGCGCGGCTCCTCATGGAGGACGTCACCTTTCGCATCGCCGCTGGCGACAAGATCGGCCTCGTGGGGCGCAACGGCGCCGGCAAGACGACGCTCACCCGCATCCTCGCCGGAGAGGGCCAGCCCGCCTCCGGGAAGGTCCTGACCAGTGGGGAGGTCGGCTACCTCCCGCAGGATCCCCGTACCGGCGACCCCGACGTGCTCGCCCGCGACCGGATCCTGTCCGCACGCGGCCTCGACGAGGTCGTGCACCGGCTGCGGAAGGCCGAGGCCGACATGTCCAGCGACGACCCCGCCCGCCGGGAGAAGGGCATGAAGCGCTGGGCGCGTGCCGACGCCGAGCTCCACGCCGGCGGGGGGTACGCCGCGGAGTCCGAGGCGGCCCAGATGGCAGCGGCCCTGGGCATCGAGGCTCGCATCCTCGACCAGCCCCTGGGCACCCTCTCGGGTGGCCAGCGGCGCCGCGTCGAGCTCGCCAGGATCCTGTTCTCCGGGGCGGAGATCATGCTCCTCGACGAGCCCACCAACCACCTCGACGCCGACTCGATCGTCTGGCTGCGCGACTTCCTCAAGGCCCACCGCGGCGGCTTCGTGGTCATCAGCCACGACAACGACCTGCTCGAGGCCACGGTCAACAAGGTGTTCCACCTCGACGCCAACCGGGCCGAGATCGACGTCTACAACATGGGCTGGCGCAACTACCTGGTCCAGCGTGACACCGACGAGCGTCGCCGCCGCCGCGAGCGCCAGAACGCCGAGAACAAGGCCAAGGCACTCACCGACCAGGCCAACAAGATGCGCGCCAAGGCGACCAAGGCCCAGGCAGCGCAGTCCATGCTCAAGCGCGCCGAGAAGATGATGGCCGGCGTCGAGGCGGAGCGGCAGGCCGACCGCGTCGCCCGCATCGCCTTTCCCGAGCCGGCCCCCTGCGGCAAGACGCCGTTGTTCGGCGAGGACCTGTCGAAGTCGTACGGCTCCCAGGAGGTGTTCACGGCAGTCGACCTCGCCGTCGACCGCGGCTCGCGGGTGGTCATCCTGGGGCTCAACGGCGCGGGCAAGACCACGATGCTGCGGATCCTCGCGGGCGTGGACAAGCCGGACACCGGCAAGGTGGTGCCCGGGCACGGCCTGAAGATCGGCTACTACGCCCAGGAGCACGAAACCCTCGACGTCAACCGCTCGGTGCTCGAGAACCTCCACAGCGCGGCGCCCCAGCTGACCGACACCCAGGCCCGCTCGGTGCTCGGGTCGTTCCTGTTCTCCGGCGACGACGCGCACAAGCCGGCCGGCGTGCTGTCCGGCGGCGAGAAGACCCGCCTGGCCCTGGCGATCCTGGTGGTCTCCAGCGCCAACGTGCTGCTGCTCGACGAGCCGACCAACAACCTCGACCCCGCGTCGCGGGAGGAGGTGCTGCACGCCATCCGCAGCTATGCCGGCGCGATCGTGCTCGTCACGCACGACGAGGGGGCCGTCCGCGCGCTCGATCCCGACCGGGTCCTGCTCCTGCCCGACGGCGACGAGGACCTCTGGAGCGACGAGTACGCCGACCTGGTCTCCCTGGCGTGACCCACGCCTCGTGCCCGACCCACCCCCCGCTCACCCCCGCACTGGGAGGATGTGCCCATGACGCCTGAAGAACTCGCCAAGGTCGGCCTGCGCCTCGACATCGACGGCGCCGTGGCCACCGTGACGCTCGACCGTCCCGACGTGCGCAACGCGCAGACGCCGGCGATGTGGCTCGCCCTGGCCGAGATCGGGCGGACCCTCTCCGACGACGTGCGGGTGGTGGTCGTCCAAGGACAGGGCGACACGTTCTCCGCCGGCCTCGACCGCGCGATGCTGGACCCGCGCACGGCGGGGGAGGAGTCGGTCGTGGGACTGCTGGCACTCAGCGACGCCGAGGCCGCCGACCGGATCGGCGAGTTCCAGGAGGGCTTCACCTGGCTGCGTGACCCCCGTTTCGTCTCCATCGCGAAGGTGCGCGGCTACGCCATCGGCGCCGGGTTCCAGATGGCGCTGTCCTGCGACCTGCGCGTGGTGGCCGACGACGCGAAGTTCGCCATGAAGGAGTCCGCCCTGGGCCTGGTCCCCGACCTGACCGGCACCAAGCCGCTCGTCGAGCACGTGGGCTACGCCCGGGCCCTCGAGATCTGTGCCACCGCCCGCATCGTGGGCGCGGAGGAGGCCGTGGCGATCGGGCTGGCCAACCAGGTGGTGGCGTCCGAGGACCTCGACGCCGCCGTCGACGCGCTGGCCGCCGCACTGACCGCGCCGATGCCCGGAGTGGTGCCCGCGACCAAGGCCCTGCTCCAGGGCGCGGCGGACCGCAGTCTCGACGACCAACGACGCCTCGAGCGCGAGGCACAGGTGCAACGCTTCCGCGCGGTCGCCGCCGCGCTGGGGGGCTGAGGAAGACAGGAGGGCCGGCATGTCCATGCACGGGCCCGGGACCGGGGGACCGCCCTGGCGGCACCTGCGCAGCGACCGCAGCGTCATCGACGAGCGGATCGAGCGCGAGACGCTGCGACGGGTGATGGGCTTCGCGCGGCCG
>JAJPEO010000139.1 GCA_021166815.1 Nocardioides sp. | reverse complement strand
CGGCCGCGCTGCGCAGCTCCTGCTGGATCCGGGCAGCGAGTGCTCCCCTGGTGGACAGGTCGGCGACGAACACTGCCTGCCCGCGCTGCGCCAGGCGAGCAGCCAGTCCAGCCAGCAACGCCTCTGCATCGGGGGTACGGTCCGTCGCGACCAGCCCCATCCTGCGCACGGGCGGGTCGTCGGCCTCCGTGATCTCCTCCAGGACGTGGAGCAGTACCTGCATGCCGAGCGCGGGAGCGGCACCGGGGCCGCGACTCCACGGTCGCGGGGGCTGCAGCCGCGTGACGCTGGCACGGACCGGCACTCCGAGGGCGAGCCCGATCTCCTCCCTGCGGCGCAGACGACCGGTGGTGACCGCCAGGAACAGCACCCCCGCCAGCCCCAGGGCGCCCCCACCCACCATGCCCGAGGCGGTGGTCAGGACCGTACGTGCGGTGTCCGACCGGGGCGCCACGCTCGCCGGGTCGAGCACGTGGCTGGCCGCCACCACCGCTGACGCCCGGAGAGTCGTGTCCTCGATCATCTGCTGGAGACGGACGACCTCCGAGGCGCGCTGCGAGCGCTCGGTCAGCACCGCAGCCGCCTCGGCACCGGCGGCGGGACCACGCGCCGCCAGCACGTCGTAGCGCGCGGTGAGGTCGTCCACCTGGCGCTGCAGTCCGTCGACCTGCTCCTGGTAGCCGTCTGCCATCGCCTGCGCCTGCGACATCAGCTGCCGGCGGCGGAAGGCGAGGTAGTTCTGCGCCAGGACCTCCGCACGCCGGACGGCGTCGGCGTCGTCGCGGCCGGAGACGGTGAGGACCAGCACGGTGGGCGTGCTCGGCACCACCTCCACGGCCCGGTGGAAGTCCTCCGGGCTCACGTCCAGGCCGAGCTCCTCCACGGTCGCCGCCGCCACCGCCCGGGTGCGGAGCAGGCTGACGTCCGTGGCCATCCCGACGGTGGGGTCGGTCCCCGGCTCGTGCGTGAGCATGAGGGTGACGGTCCCGCTGCTCGCGGCAGGGACCAGCACGGAGAAGGCCGCGCCGAGCAGTGCCCCGAGCAGCGCGGACGCAGCGCACACCGACCACCTGCGGCGCACGGCGCTGCTCAGGTAATGCAGGGTCACCAGCGCCGGAGCGTGCTGGCCCGACTCCACCTCGGGGTCGGAGAGCTCGGGGTCGACGTACCAGGCCGGTTGGCTCATGGCCGCCTCCGCCGGAGGGCCGACACCGTGCCGATGCCGGGCGGGGTCGTCCCGGTCGTCCTGGCCGGGAGCGGCACCTGGCGGGCACGCTCACGCTGCAGCATCCGGCCGGTGGTCTGGTCGAGCGGGTCGGGGTCGGCGACGAGGACGGCATCGATGCGGTGCCGCGCGTCGTCGGCAAGCACGGCGACCCGCGCGAGCTCCTCGGCCGTGGACACGCCGGCCGTCACGGCGAGCAGGTCGACCGCGGTCGCCGGGAGGTCGGTCAGCTCGGCGGTGTTCTCGTCGATGACCAGCAGCACGACGGTGAAGGCGATGTCGGCATCCTCAGCCTCCGTGCCGACCCACAGGTCCGGAGCGGCCTGGCCGGTGTCCGAGGCCGTGCTGAAGGCCGCCCACAGGGCGGCGGCCGACTCGTGCCTGTGGACCGTCGCCAAGCGGGTGCGCACCCCTGTGCCCGCCGCGTACGCCGCCAGCTGCGGGCCCAGTGCCATGCCCCTCGCGTCATCCGCCAGCGCCATGACTGTCACCGACGTCGGATGCACGATCGGCGTCAGGTCGACGTCGGGCGCGTCGGGGCCCTCCATGGCGTGGAGCTGTCGCAGCACCTGCCGCAGGGTCCACGCGTCGACCCTGCCGGGCTCGTAGTCGGTGAGCAGCTCGCTCCAGGCGGCGGGCGTACGCGCAGCTCGGCTCCGCAGGGAGCCGATCACGGGGCTGCCCAGGGCGTCGGCGATCTCGTCCCTCAGCCGCAGGCGGCGATCGCGCCTGGCCAGGAGGACCACCCCGCAGGCGACGAGGAACACCATGGCGGTCGACCCGAGCAGGGCGGCCACCCCCGACTCCCGCACCACGCCCGGCCTGCGCCCCGGCTCGGCAGGCTGGATCACCGACGCACCCCGGCCGCCTGCCTCGCCGAGCCTCTCGTGCTTCACCTCGTCGAGGCGGAGCACGAGGTTCGCCTGCTCGGCGGTGAGCTGGGCGAGCGCGGCCGCGTCCGCCTTCCCGGCCACGCTGGTGGGGTCGCCCCCCGAGAGCCTGCGACGGGTGCCGGCGATCTCGGCCGCCACCGTGTCCATGCTCTCCTCGAGGGCTCGTTCACGGCCCTCCAGGGCGGCACGCTGGGCGTTGGACAGAGAGCTCGCGGCGTCCTCGACGTAGGCGACCTCGGCCTCCGCCACGGCCCGCGCGAGGGCCTGGGCGCGCTCCGGCGACTCTCCTCGGCCGGTGATCTCCAGGACGTCGTCGGACAGCGCGGTCACGTCGACGCGCCGCTTGAGGGCGCGCAGGGGCATTGACAGGCCGAGCTCCCGACCGGCGGCGCCCAGGACCACGTCGCTCTCGGCGATGGACACCTCCGTCCCCACGTCGCGCTGGGCTCCCACCGTCTCCTGCTGCATCGGCGGCAGCAGCACCTGGCTCGTGCTGGAGTACACCGCGGCCCCCGCCAGGCTCAGCAGCGCGAGACCGACGCCGCACGCGGCTCCGGCGACCGCAGCACCGGCGAGCACCAGCCGGCGCCGGCGAAGGATCGACATCGTGCCGCGGAGGTCCAGTTCCTGCTCAGCCATGTCGACCCCCCTGTCCTCCGTCGGTGAAGACCAGGTGCGTCGCGAGCTCGAGCGACCCCCGGACAGTGCCGGCGCCCAGGAGGGTCCAGGACGGAATACGCTCGCCGAACCGCGGCGAGTACCAGCCCAGGACCGGCCCGGTCTCGCCGCGGTGCGCGGTCCACGAGACCCCTGCGGGGAGGAGGAGTCCCGCGTGCACGGTGCCGGTGGGGCCCTGCCAGGACAGCGCGGCCTCGGGCTGGTCGACGTCCGGCACCAGGTCGACGTGGACCGCCGGGCCGAGGTGCAGTGCCAACGTGATCGCGTGTGGGCCCCGGGAGGCCACGACGTCCAGGAGTGACAGGGAACGCGTACTGCTCCCCAGCCGCACCCGCCGGGTGTGGCGCAGGGCCGGGTCCAGGCGGGCGTAGCCCGTGTAGCAC
>JAJPEO010000138.1 GCA_021166815.1 Nocardioides sp. | reverse complement strand
CGTGGGAGTAGTCGTGCGCGATGCCCGGGTCGGGTCCGCCGTGGTTGATCATCGCGACCTGGCTGGTGTTGTCGAACCGGTTGAGCAGCCCGGTGCGGTACGCCTTCGCGACCGATCCGAGGTCGCCGGCGGTGCGGGCCTCGACGTGGTCGGCGTTGACGTCGAGACCGCCGAGCTTGGCGTTGAGGTCGACGAACTGGGCGGGGGTGATGCGTCCGCCCAGCAGCGCCTGGAGGCCGTACTGGATGCCGGAGTTGGCGAACGGGATGCCCGCGAAGCCGTGCCCGACCGCCTTCTCCTGCGGACCCCAGTGCTCCGCCGGTCGCCGGCCGAGCTGGTTGACCATCAGGTCGAGGATCCCGCAGCGCACCCCGCCGGGGTTGGTCTCGGAGTCGAAGCGCGTCCGCGGGTCGCCGGCCACCGGCTCGGGCACGCCCGCGCAGGGGTGCTCGGGATTGATGGCGCTCTTGAACAGGCCCTCGTCGCCGGTGACGGCGTTGAGGTGGGAGAGGTGGCCCTCGACGTCGGCCACCTGCGTGGGCGACCAGACCACGCCGGGTGCCCAGCGCTGCGGGGCCTCGAAGTACTTGCGCATCAGGTGGTAGTCGGCGAACTGCGCGCCGGGGCTCATCACGTCCGGGTAGGAGCACGTGGTGATGAGGCCCTGGTAGATGCCGGGGTAGGCGTTGGCGACCGTGTGCTGGGCGACCGAGCCGCCGCTGCAACCGGTGCCGATCGTGTAGCGCAGGGTGCCGTACCGCTCGACCAGGCGCTCCTTGGCCATCATCAGCGACTCGGCGTTGTGCGCGACGTTGCAGTTGTGGCCGGTGTTGGCCAGGGCGGTCGACAGCACCGCGAAGCCACGGCCCAGCGCCTCGACGTAGGTGTCCTTCGCCGGCTTCACGGGCAGGGCGTCGAGGGTGCCGGAGGCGTCCTGCAGCGGCGGGTCGGCCGGGGCGTACGAGGCCCCGCACCCGCCGCCGTGGGGGATGAGGAGCTTGCGGTTCCACTGGCGCTGCGGCGCCCGCGCGGTCCACTTCTGCCCGGGACGGAACAGCGTGAGGATCGTGTAGCGGTCGCGGTCCTGGTAGCCGTCCTCGCGCCGCACGACGAACGGCACGCTCACGCCACGGTCGGTCGTCGCGGTGTCCACGTCGGCCGGCGGCGCGGCGGGGTCGTACGGCTTCAGGGTGCTGGACAGGCGCGGCTTGTAGAGCCAGGAGTAGCGCGCCGGCTGGTTGCACAGCGCGTCACGCGCGCTCGCCTGGCAGTCGTACGCCGCACTCACGGGTCCGGAGAAGACGGGCCCGCCGTTGCGGTGGTTGGTCACCACGAGGCGGGCGGGCCGGGCCTTCGGCGCGGAGGCGCGGATGACGTTGCGGCCGGGACGCAGGCCGGTGAGCAGCACGATCCGGTGCTTGCGGAACTTGCGGCTGACGTTGCGTCCGTTGAGCGTGACGCGGACCGTGCCGGGCCGACGGGGCGTGCGCAGTCGCAGCAGGACGTCGCCGCCGGAGACCAGGTCGGCGCGGTTGGAGAGGACCTCGAGGCGGAGCCTCCTGGCGGCCACGCGCGGGGTGGTGGCTGCGGTGGCCGCGACGCTGTCCGTCGCGGCTGCCGGGGTGGGCGTACCGGCCGAGGCCAGCAGGCCCCCGAGGAGCGCGAGGGTGGTGGCGGCGACGAGCGAGTGGCGACGGGCGTGTGGCACGGGACCTCCTGGGGATCTGGAGGTTCCAACGAGCGGGCCGGGGTTTCGACACGCCCCGGCCGCGGGGGAGGGCTCAGTCCTGGGCGGGCGACCCGTTGACCTGGACGTGGTCGGAGCGCATGCCGTGGGCCACACCCCAGAGCACGGCCTTGGAGCGGGAGTCGGCGCCGATCTTGCGGTAGGCCGAGCGGATGTAGGACTTGATGGAGTTGGGCGAGAGGACGGTGCGCTCGGCGATCTCCTGGTTGTTGAGGCCCATCGTGATCAGCGCGAGCACCTCGGCCTCACGGGCGGTCAGGCCCTCCTCGCGACCCGGCCAGTCACCGCCGACCTGGTGGCTGCGCCCGGAGGACGGGGAGACGACGACCTTGCCGGCGTGGATCGCGAGCAGCGCCTCGACCAGGCGGGTCGCAGGGAGGCTCTTGGAGAGGTAGCCGCTGACGCCCTGCGCGAGGGTCTCTCGGGTCAGCCACGGCTGGAAGTTCCACGTGTAGACGGCGACCTTGCTGACCTGGGGGTTGTCCACCAGCCGCTTGACGGCGACGTCGTTGCCCTGCCCCATGCCGAAGGTGTCGTAGAGGGCGACGTCGACGGGGGCCGACACGGGTCGGCCCGCGACGAGCTGGACGACGTCGACGTGGTGCGCGTGGTGGCGCATCATGGCGTCGAGCCCGCGAACGACGACCTCGTCGTCGTTGACGATGGCGACACGGATCGGCATGACAGCAAGATACGCGTCCGCAGGTATGTTTGCGCGGTGAGTGCCCTGTCAGTGACCCAACAGGGCCATGGTCTCGGGGTGCGCTGCGAGGGCGTGGTCCACCTGTACAAGACCTTCGGGGGTCACGACGTCGTCGCCCTGCGTGGTGTCGACCTGGTGATCCGGCCCGGCGAGCGGGTGGCGTTCCTGGGCCCCAGCGGCTCGGGCAAGTCGACCCTGCTCGCCCTCCTCGGCGGCATCCAGCGCCCCAGCGCGGGGCGCATCTTCCTCGACGACGAGGAGATCTCGCGCATGGGTGAGCGCTACCTCGCGCGCATCCGCTCGCGTCAGGTCAGCACGATGCTGCAGGGCGCGACGCGCAACCTGCTCCCGTACGCCACGGCCCGCCAGAACATCGCCTTCGCCCGCCTGTCGCTCAGCAACGCGGAGCGCCGCGACGCGATCCTCGACACCGAGCTCCTCGACCGGGTGGGGCTGCTCGACCAGGCCGACCAGGTGGTGTCGACGATGTCGGGTGGCCAGCGCCAGCGCCTCGCGCTGGCCTGCGCGGTGAGCACCGCGCCGCGGCTGCTGCTCGCCGACGAGCCGACCAGCCAGCTCAGCCACGAGGACCGCGACCACGTCCTCCACCTCATCCACTCCCTCGGCGACGACTTCGGCACCACGATCCTCGTGGTGACCCACCAGCCGGAGGTGGCCGCGACCTTCCCCCGCTCGGTGACGATGAAGGGCGGCCGGGTCGGCAGCGAGGGCCACGGCGGCTCGGAGTTCGCCGTGGTCGGCGAGGACGGCGTCCTCCATCTGCCCGGGCACATCGCCGCCGAGTGGGCCCCAGGCACGCTCGTGCGGTTCGAGGAGGACGACCACGGCCGCCTCGTCGTGAGCAGGGCCGATGCGGAGGTGCACTCGTGAGCCTCGAGCTGAGCGGCGTCACCTACGTCGTGGGCCGCACCCTCCTCGACGACGTGTCCCTCACCTTCCCCGCCGGCAAGGTCACCGCGCTGTCCGGCCCCAGCGGCTCGGGCAAGACCACGCTGCTGTCGATCGCCGGCGGCCTGCTCCAGCCGACCTCGGGCTCCGCCGAGCTCGACGGGGTCGACACCTGGACCGGCACGGGCGACCCGCGGCCGGAGTTCGCGTTCGTCCTCCAGGTCTACGGCCTGGTGCCGATCCTCAGCGCCCGCGAGAACGTCTCGGTCGCGCTGCGCGCCCGCGGCGTCGCGCCGGACGAGGCCGACGAGCACGCCGAGGCCGCGCTGGCGCGGTTCGGCATCGCCGACCTCGGTGAGCGACAGGTCGAGGAGCTCTCCGGCGGCCAGATGCAGCGCGTGGCCTGCGCCCGCGGCTTCGTCGTCGGCGCCGACGTGCTGCTCGCCGACGAGCCCACCTCCGAGCTCGACGAGGGCAACCGCGCCGTCGTCCTGGCGGAGCTCCGCGCCGAGGCGGCCCGCGGCGCGGTCGTCGTGGTGGCGACCCACGACCCGGCCGTGGTCGAGGCCTGCGACCTGCACCACGCCCTCGACGAGGGCCGCCTGGTCCAGATGGTGCGATGAGTCGAGTCCTGCGCGGGGCGTGGAGCCGCCGGGGGTCGTTGGCGACGCTGTTGCTGATGACCGCGGTGGTGGTCGGTGGTGCCGTCGCCGTCCTCCAGTACGCCGCCGCCCACGACCTCTCCGCCGCCCTCACCGCGCCGCTGCTCCTGCTCGGCGCGGTCGCCGTGCCCAGCATCGGCGCCGAGCTGGCGAGGGCCCGCCGCGAGGAGATCGGGCTGGCCCGGCTGCGCGGCATCCGGGGAGCCCGCCTGTGGCGGTTCGTCCTGCTCGAGCCGGCGCTCGCCATCGCCCTGGGCGCGCTCGCCGGGCTGGCCGCGGCCGCGCTGGTCGTCCGCGAGGCCCCCGGCCGTACGCCCCTCCTCGCGAGTGCCGCGATCGGCCTCGGCGCCCTGCTGATCGTCGCCCTGGGCGCCCGGACCGCGCTGCACGAGCCGCTCGCCGCCCAGGTCGCCACCCGCGCCCGGCCGCGTCGTGCGAGCACCGTGGTGGTGTTCCTGACCCTGCTGGTCATGGTCGGCGCCGTGGTCGCCGCCTACCGCAGCCGCCTCACCGATCCCGACGTCGCCGACCCCGACCTCGTCGTCCTGCTCGGGCCCGCCCTGGTCGGGCTGGCGCTGGGCCAGGTCGCGATCTGGCTGGTGCGGATCGCCGCGCGCGTCGGCATGGGCGCCACCGCCGACCGCGGGATGAGCGCCTTCCTCACCACCCGCCGCCTGGCACGCGCCGACGACCTCGTCACCCCCGTCCGGCTGGTCGTCGCCGCCGCCGTCGTCGGCTCGCTGGCCCTCACCGGGTCGGTTGCCGTCTCCCGCTGGACCGACGCGCAGGCCCGCGTCGACACGGCAGGTCCGCGCGTGCTCGACGTACCGTCCGGCGCGGTCGGGGCCTGGCAGGTCGCGCGCGAGCACGACCCGTCCGGCGGGCACCTGATGGCGAACGCCCTCGGCCCGAGCGAGCTGCGGCCCGCGGAGCGACGCGGCTACGTGGACGCGAGCCGCTGGGACGCGGTCGTGGGCGACTTCTACGACGGCACGCCGCTCGAGCCCGCCTCCGACGCCGTGCGCCGGCTCGCCCCCGAGGACGGTGACCTGCCGATCGTGCGCGCGACCCGCCTGACCGTCGCCATGAGGGTGCTGGTCAAGGAGGTCCCCGCACGCCGCGAGTCCGGCCGCGAACCGGGCTACGGGATCCCCGCCCACGCGGTCGCGGTCAAGGTCGACTACGTCCGCACCGACAACAGCAGCGGCTCCGCGGTGGTCGAGGTCCCCCTCGCCGAGGAGGGTGGCCGGCGGCAGGCCTCGGTCGAGGTGCCCGACTGCGCGGACGGCTGTCTCCTGACCCGGCTGACCCTCCAGCGCGTGAGCCGCCAGACGGGGTGGATCCTGTCCGATCCCAGCGAGCTCGTGGTGCTGCTGGAGCGGGTCGGTCTCGGGGACGACGACCTGGTGGAGCAGGCGTGGGTGCTCGACGTGGGCGCCGTGAAGACCGGGCTCGACAACCGCTGGGGCCCGGAGCTCGAGAGCCCGCCGACCGTCCTGGTCAACCGCCCCGACGGCGTGCAGGTCGCCCTGCTCGCCGACATCGAGATGCCCTTGCTGCTGCCGGCCGCGCGCGAGCCCCTGCCCCTGCTGACCGTCGGCACGCTGCCTGACGAGCCGCTCGACGTCGCGGGCGACGACCGTCCGGCCGTGTCGGTGGGCGAGGCCGAGGTCCTGCCCCTGGTCGGCACCATCGGCACCCTCGCCGACCTGCCGACGGCGAGCACCGGTGCCGGCCCGACCGTCCCCAGCAACCTCTCGCGCGTCGTCGCGTCCTCCGACGCACCGCAGTCGCTCCTCGACGAGGTCGCGTCCGCCACCGGCGGCTCCTGGCGGTCGGTGGACGACGTACGCCACGACCTCGTCGACGCCACCGGCGGGGCGCAGGCGCGGGCGTACGCGATGACCGCCTTGGCCTGCGCACTCGTGGCGCTGCTCGCCCTCGTGGCCGGCGTCGCCCGCACCGTGCGCGAGCACCGTCGCGAGGTGGCCTCGCTCCGGCTGGTCGGGGTGGACCTCTCCACGGCCCGGCGCGCCGGACGGCTCGAGCTGCTCTCGCTCGGCATCCTCGTCGGCCTCGCGGTCGCCGCCGGCGGCTGGCTCGCGGTGACCCTCCTCCTCGGCGGGCTGCCCCTCGTCGTCCCGCCCGTTGCCGCGGTCGCCCTCGACACCTCGCCGGCCTGGTGGCCGCTGCTCGTGCCCGCCGCGCTGGCCGTGGTCGCCGTCGTCGTGGTGGGCGGCCGCGCCCGCCACGTCCGCGCCGCTGCCACCCGGCCCGCCCTGCTCCGCGACACCTCCGAAGTCGGTGGATCGCTGGTCGAGGTGCGAGCGAAGCGAGCCTCGAGACCAGGGTTCGGTGGTTGAGGTGCGGTCGAGGTCCCAGATGATCGGCGCGGTCCTCCGCGGCCTGCGCGCCCGCGCCCTGCTCAGCACCGGCTCGGTGCTGCTCACCGCCCTGGCCGTCGCCTCAGCGGTGCTCGGCCCGATCTTCTCCGAGGCGGTCACCAACTCCTACGTCGTCACCAAGCTGCGCGAGACCTCGCCCTCGCTCACCGGCACCAGTCGGGTCTTCACGCCCGACTCGGCCGTGGGCAGCGCCGAGGCCGAGCGCCTCGCGACCGAGGCCACGGACGCGCTCAACCGCGGGCCGTGGGCCGCGCCGGTCACGGTCGTGGAGTCGCCCCGCTTCATGGCGCTGCGCGGGGCCGTCACCTTCTGGGCCCGCGAGGACGCCTGCGCCGCCCTCGACGTCACCGGTCGGTGCCCGGAGAAGGCCGGCGAGGTGCTGATGCTGGCCGAGGCCGCGCGCCGTGCAGGCGCCGAGGTGGGCGAGAAGCTCGAGCTCGTCGGCTTCGAGCCGTCCGCCCTGCAGGGCCTCGGGCTGGAGCGGCCGGGCATCACCCAGGTCGTCGTCACCGGCACCTACGCCACCCCCACCCCCGCCTCGGACTGGCTGCTGCCAGGCCGCCTCGCCATCACCAACGAGGCCATCAGCGACCGCCCGGGAGGCGGCTACACGCCCTACTCGCCCGGCCCGCTCATCACGACCCGCGACACCGTCGAGCGACTCGGCGGCTGGACCGTCCGCGTCGACACCCAGCTGGACGTGCCGCCCGACGTCACCCCCGCCGACCTCGACGCCGCCGCCGAGTCCGCGGCCGCCGTGCCCGACGAGGAGGGCCGCCCGGTGGAGGGGGGCCTCCTGGTCAACGACTCCGTCAACGACCTCGCCGCCGTCGCCGGCGAGGTGCGTGAGCAGCAGGGCACCGCCCGCACGTCGATCGCCCCGGCCGTGCTGTCCCTCGTGCTCGTCGCCCTCGCGCTGCTGATGCGCCTGCTCAACGCCGCCAGCGAGATCCGCGTCCCGGAGCTCGCACTGGCCTCCCTGCGCGGGGTGAGCGCCCGGCGCCTGTGGGCCCTCGGCCTCGCCGAGCCCGTCGTGCTGCTCCTCCTCGCCACGCCGATCGGGGTCGCCCTGGGCTGGGCGGGCGCCCGCGCCCTGTCCGCCGCCTGGCTGGTGCCCGACCTCCCCGTCCGGCTCGTGCCGGCCAGCATCCTCGGCGCGCTGCTCGTGCTGGCCGCGGCGTTCACCGTCGCGTGCGTGGCCGTCGGCCTCGTCGTGCGGGAGTCGCTCGCCTCGCAGCTGGCCGGCGTACGCCGTCCGGTCGCGGCGCGGCGCTGGTCGGTCATCGCGCAGCTGGGCCTCGTCGCCCTCGCCGGCGCGGCGCTGCTCAGCAAGACCACCGGCGGCAACCAGGGCCAGCCCGACGCCGTCGACCTGGTGCTGCCCGTGCTGCTCGCCGTGGTCGCCGGACTCGCTGCCACCCGCGCCATCGCGTGGCTGGCAGGCTGGTGGACGCGGCGCTCGTCGGGCCGGTCGCTGAGCGGGTTCGTCTCCACGCGCGCGATCTCGCGGCGCCAGGAGGGGACGCTGGTGATCCTGCCGATCACCGCCGCGATCGCGGTGGCGGTCTTCGGCGCCGGCGTGTACGACTCCGCCGCGGCCTGGCGCACCAGCGTCGCCGCGATCGTCTCGCCCGCCCACACGACGTGGACCTCCCCGCACTCCTTCGCCGAGACCCTCGCCCTCACCCGCGAGGTCGACCCCGAGGGCGAGTGGGTGATGACGGCCGCGTCCGTGCTCAACCCGGGCGCCCACTTCTCGGTCGTCGACAGCAGCCGCCTCGCCCGGGTGGCGACCTGGCCCGAGACGTGGAGCCCCGACCTCGACGTCGAGGAGGTCGCCGAGCGGATCCGCCCGCCCGGCGTCGTCCCGACGTTCACCGGACGCCGCCTGTCGCTCACGATCGACAACCGGATCGAGTCGGACCGGCCGCTGGCGGTCGAGGTGCGGTTCGGCTCGCGCGGCGGCCGGCCCATGAAGGTCTACCTCGGCCCATTCCCGCAGGGCCGGTCCACCCAGTCCGAGCGGGTGCCGTGGTGCCGCGAGGGCTGCCCGCTCGAGGGCATCACCCTCGGCGGCGGCGCCGGCACCACCATGCGCATGAACGGCACCGCCCGCATCGAGGCCGTCGAGGCGGACGGTCAGTCGGTCCCCGGCGCGATCACCGGCGCCCACTGGACCGCCACGCCCGACCCGGCAGTCCGTACGTCCATCACCGGGCTCACCGAGCGCGACGGCGGGCTCGACCTGGTCCTCGACACCGCCGACTCCGTCGGCATGGCCCGCCTCACCGCGAGCGGCCTGGTGCGCAACCGGCCGGCGATGCGCGGACCCAAGGTCACCGGCCCCGGCCTCGCCAAGCTGGACGAGGGCTACGGCCTGATCCCCGTCGACCCGGTGGCCGAGATCGAGGGGATGCCCTTCGTGGGGCCTGCCGGGCTGCTGGTCGACTACTCCTCGTTCATCACCGACCGGCCGGTCTACAACTCCACCATCGACGTCCGCGTGCTCCAGCGCGAGGGCGCACCGGCATCCGTCCGCGACGCGTTGTCGGGCGCCGGCCTCACGGTGGAGACCACGCTGGCCCAGGAGCGCCAGGTCCTCGACCAGAGCGCGTACGCCCTGGCCCTGCGCCTCTACGGCGTGGTGGCTGCCCTCGTGCTGCTCATGGCCCTGGCAGGACTGTTCGTCTCGACCGCGGTCCAGCTCCCCGCGCGGCGACGCGACGCGGCCGCGCTCCGGGTGGTCGGCGTACCCCGCCGCTCCGTCATGACCGCCGTCGCCCGCGAGCTGATGGCCGTGCTCGGCGCGGCGGCCGTGGCCGGCATCGCGGCGGGCGCGCTCGCCCAGTGGGTGGTGCTGCGGACGATCACGCTGGGCTACGCCGAGGGCCTCGCCACGCCTGCGCTCGTCGCCACCATCTCCCCGACGCGCCTGGTCGTCCTCGCGCTCCTCGCCGCCGCCGTGCTCGGCGCCGTCGCCCTGGTCAGCGCCTCCCTCACGGTCCGCGGCGCGCGGGGCGCGACGCTGCGCGAGTCGGCGCGCTAGGTGTACCCGGCAGAGACGTTGGTGACGGATTGGCTCTTGTGAAGAGGGAGGACCTCCCGGCTTAGTGGAGATGTCTAGTCATCCGCTCGCCCAGGAGGCCCTCGTGTCCCACGCTAACGCTCGGTTGAATCTGCACGGTCGTCGTCTT
>JAJPEO010000120.1 GCA_021166815.1 Nocardioides sp. | reverse complement strand
GCGGCTCGGACGGCACTGGGCAGTCTATACGGGGGCCCGTCAGCGACGGCTCGGTTCGCCCCGCGCGGGCGGATGTAGGCCGGTCAAGCCGTCGGGGACTCTCCGCGACGGACAACCCCTTGGCGGTGGTTCGTGGCATGTCCTCCTGATCGAGGATCTCCAGTTCACGCTGGGGGAGGGGCCTTGTGTGGACGCGGTCGGCTCCGGATCTCCGGTGCGCGGTGGACCGCATCGCCACGGGCCTGCTGGACGTCGGTGCCGCGGGTGGTGACGGGGTCACGGAGCCGTCGTACCGCATGGTGGTGCACCAGGCCACCGGGATGGTCATCGTGCAGTCGCAGACCAACATCGCCAACGCGCTCGTGCGCCGCGTCACCACCGGCACGTCGGTCATCGCGCCGGATCTGTCAACCCAGCAGGAGCGCTGGCGCATGTTCTCCCCGTCTGCGATGTGTGGGGTTCTCGGCCGTGCCTGCTCTGCCCTTGCGGTTGCGCGACCAGACGATCGGTGGTCTCAACCTCTTCATCACCGGGGCGCGACGTCGCCTCGACGACGACCGGCGCATCGCCCAGGCGCTCGCGGACGTCACGATCGCCCGCGCGGGCTCAGCCCTCGCCGCCGCTGTCGGGGTCGTCGAACTCGTCGTGACGTTCGTGGGCCAGCTTCGCCCGCTCGTTCACGAGCTGCCAAGCGCGGCCGCGAACCAGGTCCGAGTCTCCCGCAACGTCGTACAGGTCGGAGCGGGCAGCCTCCATGGCCCACGGGGGCGGGTCAGACACGCCGGCAGCATCCTCTGTCACAGCACAGCCCCTCGTGGTGCTATCTCCACCGCGCAGACACCTCGCGCGTACAACGCCAGGAGCCGATCGCCATGCCGGCAGCGAAGGACGCCCGCATCCTCGGACAGGGTCTTGACGATGTGGTCGATCGCCTCGGACTCGCTCCGGGCTTCGGGATCCTCGTACTGGACGTCCATGCTGCCCCCGCCCACGAGCCGGACCCGTAGCACGATGTCGGCCATGATCACGGGCCGATCGCGGTGCAGGCCTGCTGCTGCACCCGACGAGCCGCGTCGTACGCGGTGCCCTCGTTGGGGAACCAGTCGCCGGACACGGCCACCCGGACGCCTTCCGGGCGCCAAGCGGTCCATTGCCATCCCCCATCCGGTCTGGTGTTGACCCGGTAGTCGGGATCGTCCGCGTTCACCCGGAAGTCGTGGGCAGCCTGGTCGGCGTGGGCGAGGCTGACGAAGGTGCGCCCAGCCCACGCGATGACGTGGTCGTCGTCATCGACGAGCCACCACGCCGGGCTGCTCGCCAGATTGGTGTCGACGATGAACTTCATGATCGTCCCCGGCCGTCAGGCATACTGGCCGGTCGAGTCGTCGGCGGCCCCCGCGCCAGATGATCCGTCGACGACCACGCCGGCCGCGACGTGCGCCCACGCGACGACGAGCGTCGCCTCGGCCCCGGACCCGGGATCAACGACGGAGAGCTTGCCCGTGGTGGCCGTGCCGACCTGAAAGAGTTGTGCCCGCACCTGCTCCTCCATGCCCGAGACGATCTCCCAACGCTGGGTCCAGCCGTTGCCGAAGAGCATCAGGTATGCCATGGTCATCCGCCTGTCCGGACCGCGGGCGTCACGCGGCCCGGTCCCCACCAGGATCCGCCGTCGTCGGTCCAGCGGTCCATTGGACCGGTCGCAGGCTGGTGGGCGAGCTCCTCAAGGACGTCATTGGCGGAGAGCGTGTTGCCCGCGCTGGCCGCGGTCAGGAGAGCCTCCTCGCCGTGGGCACGCGTGAAGCCGGGGGGCACCACCAGCACCCGCAGCACGGTCCGGTCCGAGGTCGTGAGGAGGACGAGGTGGGTGTCATCGCGAGGAAATGACCCGACCTTCAGGAAGCCCCGGGCGATCGGGATGCGCCGCGGCGTGGAGTCCCAGTCGGGCGGCGACACCAACGCGCGGACGATTCGACCCGCCCGCGGAGGGAAGTGGTCGACCAAGTCGGCCAGCTCGACCGCCAGGTCGCGGCTGTGAGGCCACCAGCCGCCGCCCAGATACCCACTGCCCGGGGGCTCCGCCAGGCGCAGCCGGAGCGCAGCGCGGCCGGGCGCAGCGATGTCAGGAGGGATGGTGGGACTCGTCGGCGTCGACATGACGTCCGCCTCTCGACCGGGGGCTCACGCCTTCGGATGGAGGTCGTCTCCCGTCAGTCACCGCAATCGTACGCCTGGGGAAAAGCTGCTACCTGCCACGCTTCTCCCGGCTTCCGGGCCCCCTTCTTCGCGGTAGTGTCCCGACCCACCGGACCGGGGGGAGGACGCCGTGCTCAACTGGCGCGAGATCGACCTGAGGGGCGCGAGCCTGCAGGGTCTCGACAACACGACCCACTACGGCGTCAACGTCCTGACGTGGGGCCAGCGCTCGGGGCAGCCGTACGCGGCGCTCGTCCACACCGCCGGCGGGGTGACGGAGGCCGTACCGTCCTGGTCGGGGCAGGTGACCTCCGTCATGCAGGACGACATGGGGGACGTCGTGGTGATCGGCGGCTCCCCGCCGCGGACCCACCCCTACGACGACCCGGCGGAGTGGGCCTCCCCGGATCCGGGTGACCCGTTCGTGGCCGGGTGGGTGCAGATGGGGGACGAGGACCCGTGCAACGTGGCCGTGACGGCGAGCGGTCGCATCCACGGCTACGAGGTCGCGGGGGAGTCCCCGACGGCGGGGCCGACGCTGGCGCCAGGACGTGAGCCCTCGGCCCTCGTGGTCGCGGGCGCCGAGATCGGCGTGGTCGTGGCGGGACCGATGGCCGACGGACCCGGCGTGTGGCGCTACGCCAACGGCCAGTGGGACGAGGTTGCTGCCGGTGAGGCGCCGGACGCCTTCACCGACGCGCTTACCGCGTCTGCCCCGATCGTGGCGGGCCATCGTGGCGGCCGGCCGTGGCTGATGAGCGAGGAGGGCGCGCTGCTGGCCGGGCCGGGGGTCGCCCTCGACCCGCAGCACCCGCAGGTCTGCCTCGCCCACCTCGAGGGCTACCGGGCCGTGGAGCCGCTCGTCCTGGCCGTGCAGGCCGTGGAGGGGATCCAGCTGTGGCTGCAGCACGCCGCCGGCTGGACGATGCTCCCCGGGCCACCCGGCACCCTCGCCGCGGCTCGCCTCGGACACAACGAGAAGTGGGTCGCGTGGGTGGTCGCGGACGGGCGCCTGTGGCAGGCCGACCTCTCGGCGATCTGGGACGCACTCGGTTGACCCGTGTCGGGTCACGCCTCCACGACCTGGTCGTCGACCACCCGCACGGCAACCTCCGGCAGGGGGGACGGCGCGGGGCCGTCGGTGACCTCGCCGGTGGCGAGGTCGTACGTCGAGAAGTGGCAGGGACAGCGCAGGATGTCGTCGACCGGAGCGACGGTGCAGCCCTGGTGGGTGCAGATCGCGCTGAAGGCGACGAAGGTCCCCTCCGTGGGCTGGGTGACGATCACCGGTTTGCCGTCACCCCCTGTCGCGGAGACGCCGCCACCGACGGGCACGTCCGCGACGTCGGCGAGTGCCGTCGGCCCCTCGTCGGTGCGGGACGGGGACGGCGTGGGTGTGGGGTCGGAGGAGGGGCCACCTGTGCCTGCAGACCCGCCGGGGGGCGTCGTGTCGTTGCCACACGCGGCGAGCCCGCCCGCCAGTGCGAGGGCGGCGCCCGTGGTGACGGCCTGTCGTCGGGTCCAGTTCGGTGAGGTCATGCAGGGGAGTACGTACGCCGCGGGTCGCGGGTTCAGGTCGTGAGCCGCAGCACCGCGACGCCCTGGGCGTTGCGGACCTCGACCCGCTCGATGTCACGCCGTTCGGCAGCGGTGGCGGCATCGACGGTGAGGGTGCGGCCTGGCACCGCCCGCCACGTGGCGACCTGCTCCTCGTCCCCGCCGCGGACGTGAACCACGAGGGCGTAGCGCCCGGCGCGCTCAGGGACGTCGTACCGCGCGTCGCCCGTACCCAGGGCGTAGCGGCAGGTCAGGGACAGTCTCGTGCCCCATGCCACGTCCTCCAGGACCACCTCGGCACTCAGTGGCCCGGCACCCACGGGCGTCATGGGGAGCGCCGGGGCGGCCGGCGCAGCCGACGGGGGGACTGGTCCCGGCCCGGCCTCGCCCAGGACTGACGCTCCCCAGACCGCCCCGAGGAGCACGACGGCTGCAGCAGCCGTCGCCGCAGCGACATTGCGCCATCGGCGCCGCCGGTGGGCGAGGACCTGCGCCGTCAGCCGGGGGAGCAGGGTGTCCGGAGGGGGTACGCCGTCCACGGGTGTGTCGAGCACGTCCGGGCTGGTGCGGGCCAGGAGGCCGGGCAGGCCGGCCAGGTCG
>JAJPEO010000102.1 GCA_021166815.1 Nocardioides sp. | reverse complement strand
GACCAAGCAGCGGGGCCAGAACTTCGTCATCGACCCCAACACGGTGCGCCGCATCGTGCGCGACAGCGGGATCACCGCCGACGACGTCGTCGTCGAGGTGGGACCGGGGCTCGGCTCCCTGACGCTCGCGCTGCTCGAGGTCGCCCGGCGCGTGGTCGCGATCGAGGTCGACCCCCTCCTCGCGCGGCGCCTCCCGGCCACGATCGCGGAGTACGCGCCCGACCACGTCGAGCGCTTCGAGGTCGTCCTGGCCGACGCGATGCGCATCGAGGAGGTCCCCGGCCCGGCGCCCACCGCGCTGGTCGCCAACCTCCCCTACAACGTCTCCGTGCCCGTGCTCATCCATCTGCTGACGCTCCTGCCCTCGCTCGAGCGCGGGCTGGTGATGGTGCAGGCCGAGGTCGCGGACCGCCTCGCGGCGAGGCCCGGGTCGAAGACGTACGGCGTACCCAGCGTCAAGGCGGCCTGGTTCGCCGACGTACGCCGCGCCGGCTCGATCGGACGCACCATCTTCTGGCCCGCCCCCAACGTCGACTCCGGCCTCGTGGCCTGGACGCGGCGCGAGCCGCCCGTGACGACCGCGACCCGTCAGCAGGTCTTCGCCGTCGTCGACGCCGCCTTCGCCCAGCGCCGCAAGCAGGTGCGCGCGGCGCTGCGCGGCCTGGCCGGCTCGGCCGAGGCCGCGACGGCAGCGCTGGAGGCCGCGGGCGTGGACCCCACGGCCCGGGGCGAGGTGCTCACGGTGGAGGACTTCGCCCGCATCGCCGAGGGCCTGGCAGGACTCGGTGGTTGACGTGCGACCAGGACTCGGTGGTTGAGGTGCGAGCGGAGCGAGCCTCGAAACCCCCCGCACTCACCATCCGTGCGGCGGCCAAGATCAACCTCCACCTCGGCGTGGGCCGGGTGCGCGAGGACGGCTTCCACCCCCTCGACACCGTCTACCAGGCCATCGGCCTGCACGACGACCTCGTCATCGCCCCCGCCGACACGCTCTCGGTGACGACCATCGCCGCCGACCACGTCGACGCTGCCGGCGTGCCCGACGGCGAGGACAACATCGCGCTGCGGGCGGCCCGCCTGCTCGCCGCGCACACGGGCCACGAGCCGACCGGTCGCCTCGTGGTGCGCAAGGACATCCCGGTCGCCGGGGGCATGGCTGGCGGGTCGGCCGACGCGGCGGCCGCGCTCATGGCCTTCGACCGGCTGTGGGACACCGAGATCGCCGACGACGACCTGCTCCGCCTCGCCGCCGAGCTCGGCAGCGACGTCCCGTTCGCCCTGATCGGCGGCACCGCCCGGGGTCGGGGCAGGGGAGAGGTCGTGGAGCCGGTGGACGACGCGGGAGTCTGGTGGTGGGTCGCCGTACCCACCACCGAGGGCCTGTCCACCCCGGCCGTCTACCGCCACTTCGACGTGCTGCACCCCGACGCACCGTTGGAGCCGCCGAACGCCGAGCCGGTGCTGGCCGCGGTCGCCACCGGCGAGCCGGTGCGCTTGGCGCGCGCCCTCCACAACGACCTGCAGGAGCCGGCGATCGACCTGCGCCCCGAGCTCGGCACGCTCATCGAGCGCGGCGAGGCCGAGGGTGCGCTGCGTGGCCTGGTCAGCGGATCGGGTCCGACGGTGGTGTTCCTGTGCGACTCCCGGGAGGGGGCCGTGGCCACCGCGGCCGGTCTGCGGGGCGCGGGGCACGACGTCGCGCTGGTCGCGGCCGGGCCCGTCGCCGGGGCGCATGTGGTGGACTGAGGTGTGGGCCCGAGGACCCATCGGGTATGAATGGCACCGACAACGCGTGTGACTTCGGGGGGAGAGCATGACAACGCTGCTGCTGATCGGCGCGCTCGGCGTCGTGCTCCTCGTGGTCGCCCTGCTCATCGGTGACTTCCTCGACGGCGCCCTCGAGAGCCTCGGCGGTGGCGGGTTGTTCTCCACCGAGGCCCTGGCCGGCTTCCTCGGCGCCCTCGGTTTCGGCGGTGCTATCGCGCTCGAGCTCACCGGCTCGACGCCCCTGGCGTGGACCGTGGGGCTCGCCCTCGGTGTCGGCCTCGGCGGGCTGGCCGGCTGGGCCGGCAAGAAGCTGCACGAGCACGGCGACAGCGGGGCCACCAACACCCGCGACCTCGTCGAGCAGATCGGTACGGTCCTCAGCGACATCCCCGCCGACGGCTACGGCGTCGTCTCCCTCTCGGCCGGGGGCCACATCACCCGCCTCAACGCCCGTTCCAGCACCCCGGTGCCGGCCGGCACGACCGTCTCGGTCGTCTCGGTCATCTCGCCCACCGCCGTGCAGGTCGAACCACTGTTCCTGCCCTGATCCGTCCCGCCCACCGCTAGGAGTCCGTCGTGGACATCTCGCCCATCGCCCTCGCCGTCACCGGCCTGGTCCTCCTGCTGGTGCTGGTCGCCCTGCTCGTGACCACGCGCTACAAGGTCGCCGGCCCCAACGAGGCGTTCATCATCACCGGCCGCAAGGGCAAGGGTGAGGTCCGCAACCCCGAGACGGGTGAGATCTCCACCGACCTCTCCGGCCAGAAGGTCGTCATGGGTGGTGGCGTCTTCGTCGTCCCGTTCGTCCAGCGGCTGGCCAACCTCGACCTCTCCTCGCGCCGCATCCCCGTGCAGATCCGCGGCGCGGTCTCCGGGCAGGGCATCAAGCTCAACCTCGACGGCGTCGCCATCGTCAAGGTCGGCGGCAACGAGGACTCCATCCGGGCCGCGGCCCAGCGCTTCCTGAGCCAGCAGGCCGAGATCGAGACCTTCACCCAGGAGGTGCTCGCGGGTGCGCTGCGCTCGATCGTCGGCTCGCTGTCGGTCGAGCAGATCATCCGTGACCGCGCGGCGTTCGCCCAGCGCGTCGCCGACGAGTCGGAGTCGTCGCTGACCGGCCAGGGACTGGTGCTCGACACCTTCCAGATCCAGGACATCACCGACGACGGCTCCTACCTCGCCGACCTCGGTCGTCCCGAGGCCGCCAAGCTCGGCCAGCTCGCCGCCATCGCCGAGGCCAACGCCCGGCAGGCCGCCGAGCAGGCCCGCATCGCCGCCGAGCAGGAGATCGCCATCACCCAGCGCGCGCTCGCGCTCAAGGAGGCCGAGATCAAGGCCGAGACCGACGCGGCGTCCGCCCAGGCGGCCGCAGCCGGTCCGCTCGCGCAGGCCGATCGCGACCAGGCCATCCTCGCCGAGCAGGAGAAGGTCGCCGTACGCCAGGCGGCCCTGAAGGAGCGCCAGCTCGACACCGAGGTCCGCAAGCCCGCGGACGCCGAGCGCTACCGCGTCGAGATCGAGGCCGAGGCCAACCGCAACTCCGCGATCCTCGAGGCCGAGGCCCGCAAGGCCGCCGCGATCGCCGCCGCCGAGGCCGAGGCCGAGAAGGCCCGCCTGACCGGTGAGGGCGAGAAGTCGCGTCGTTCCGCGCTCGCCGAGGCCGAGGCCATCGAGGGTGCCAAGCGCGGTGAGGCCGAGAAGGCCCGTCGTGTCGCCGAGGCCGACGCTGTCCGTGCCGAGGGTGAGGCCCGTGGTGCCGCCATCCTCGCCGAGGGTGAGGCCGAGGCAACCGCGATGGACAAGCGCGCTGCCGCGTTCGCCTCCTACAACGAGGCCGCCGTCCTCCAGATGCTCATGGAGGTCCTGCCCAAGGTCGCCGCCGAGCTGGCTCGTCCCATGGGCTCGATCGACAAGCTCACCGTCATCTCCTCCGACGGCGCCGGCGAGCTGCCCAAGCAGGTCACCAACAACCTCGTACAGACCATGGAGCTGCTCAAGTCCACCACCGGCCTCGACATCGAGTCGCTGGTGCAGAAGTACGCCGGCACCGCCGCCGGTGTCACGCCGGCCGCATCCACTGCGCCGACCGTCGAGGGCCAGGTCGACCAGGAGCAGCAGGGCCTCTGACGCCCTCGCCCCACTGTGAGCGGTGAGTGAGCCACATTCTGCCCAGGTGGAAGGTGGCTCACTCACCGCTC
>JAJPEO010000084.1 GCA_021166815.1 Nocardioides sp. | reverse complement strand
TGCCCTGCTCCTGATCGTCGGCAAGTGGACCCGTCGGCTCGGGGTATCCGACGCGTCGGTGGAACGCGACGACAGCCCCTTCCGGGGTGCCGCATGGACCGCGGCCACCTTGACGCTCTGGGCCGGGCTGGCCATGGCCAGCCCCACCACGACCTACCATCTCGCTCCTCTCATCGCCACTGCCGCCTGGCCTGCGCTCGCCAGGCGAGGCAGCAGGAGGCGCCGACTTCGAGACAGGCTCCTTCCCGCCGTCGGGGCTGCACTGGGCACGCTCGCTGTCCTGGGCCTGCTCGCAGCGCTGGACGACCTGAGGGGTCCAGCACTCCTCGGGTCCTCCGCGGCCGTCGAGGCGCTGGTCACGACTGCGGTCGGCGCGCTGGTCACACTCGTGCTGGCAACCCAGCCTCAGGTCTCCAGGATCGCGTCCGGCCCACGGTCCGCGAGGACGAGGCAAAGATCGCCGAGCTGAACGCCACGCACCGGGCGCCACGAGTAGCGATCGACGACGTCGTTCGTGGCAGCACTGGGACGTGACCTCACGATTTCGCGCCAGTCGGCGGAGATGCTCGTCGGCATCGCCTGGCGAGGTACTGGAGTTGCAGATCTACGGCGACTGAGCTGAGTCCCAATCGAGGAGGAACACCTCACCCACGCGCTGGGTGAGCCTTGCGATCGATAACGACCCGGAACCGCTTGGTGGCTGGGATGGGACCACTGCCCGGCAAGGGCGCTCGGCGACGTGCCTCGACATGAGCGGTGCGAGTCGGGCGCCCCGGCACCCCGTGGCCACGGCAGCGCCGGTCGTCTTTCGCCACTAATCCTCCACATATCCGTCGAGGAACTCCGAGAATCCCGGGGTAGAGTCTGAGGTAGATCGACGCCGACGGCGGCGTAAGCCCAGGTCAGCGGGCCATTCTCCGAGATCCCCCGAGGTTCTCGGATGCGTGGAACGGGCAACTCTCGCAATGAGAAGGTCAGGGGTTCGAATCCCCTCAGCTCCACAACAGGGGAAACCGCCCCCGACCTGCAACAACAGGTCGGGGGCGTTTCGCGTCCGGAGGTCCGGCGGGAGCTGTTGACTCACATTTCTACACACATTCGATCCGCACGAGAAGAGCCCCTCCTCGCCGGGGTGTGCTCAGCGGCGCACGCGGACCACGCGCCAACCCGACGCGCCACCCTCGCCCACTGAGCGGACCTTGCAGCGGCGAGCCTTAGCCCGCATCGACGTGCGTACCCGCTCTGTGCGGCGGACCTTCGTCCCGCAGCGGGCCACGTACCTGTCCGCGCCGCGGGCACGCTGCCACGACACGACCACGCGGCGACCCTTCCGCACCGCACGCACACCGCGGGGCTTCGACGGCGCGGCGACCAGCTCGACGACCATCGGGGCTTCGGCGGGCGGCGTGACCTCGGGTGCAGGCTCGGGCTCGGGTGCGGGCTCGGTCGGGGAGTCGCCCAGCATGACCATGCCCGCCACCATCGCCGTCGCGATCTTCTGCTGGCCGTCCGTGCTCGGGTGGGTGCCGTCCGAAGTGTCCTCCTTCGTCATGCCGACACCGGGAGCGGCTACCACGCGAGAGGCAGCCGTCGACAACTCCGCAGCGAGGGCAGGCAAGGCGGCGTTGTAGTCCTCGGCATGGATCACCCACGTCGGCGCGACCGGGGCGAGGATCACGTCGACGTCCGGCTTCACGCTGCGGGCCTCAGCGACGAACGCGCGGACCTGCTCCGACATGGACTCGACGTCGCGGTTCAGCCAGGCGAAGTCGTTGGTTCCCAGCGCCTCCACGATGACGTCGGGGTCGTGCGCCGCGACGAGCTCGCCGATCCGCGGGGCCTTCTCGGAGGGCTGATACAGCATCTCCCACAGCGCGAGGCCCCACCTCGAGGCGTGGTCGCTGTCGAAGGCCGGGTCGGCATAGGTGCCGTCCCATGCGTGGTCGGCGTCGATGAACGTGCCGACCCTGTTGCCGACCCAGTCGACGGACGGCAGTTGCTGGGCGGCGAAGTAGCGCCAGGTGTAGTCGCCGTCCGCGCCCTGGCTGATGGAGTCGCCGACGACCATGACGCGGGTGGGCTCGGCGGCGTGCGCGGGTGCAGTGACGAGCGAGAGGCCGACGAGCGCGGCGATGACGATGTGCAGGTGCTTCATGGTTCCCCCGAACCGAGATGATGCTTCGATGTAATCACGGATTGGTGACGCTGTTCGCATCTTCGGCGAGGTCGTCTACGCGGCGCCGGAGGCGTACGCGGCGAGGGTGTGCACGGCGTGCCGGTCGAGGTTGTGCCGGTTGCGGTCGTACCGCGACGTCGTGCGCGGGTCGGAGTGCCTGGCAGCGAAGGACACTTGAACCGCGTTGTGTTCTTCGATCAGCCGGACGTGGATCCTGCGAGCGGTGTGCCGCTGCTTGCACGGCGCGTCGCGATCCGCGCGGAGCATGCCGTCGATCGCCGCCTTGAACGGATCCAGCCGCGGTGAGGCACGCACCGGGGTCTTCCTCGGTGGTGGTTCCGCGGATGCGAGCGCTTGGCGGACGGTTGCTCGGCCCACCTGGTGCTTCCTGGCCAGGGCCCGGATCGACATGCCCTCGACCCGGGCGTCCCGGCGGGTCGCAGCGAACAATTCCACACGCACCCTCATCCCGAAACCCACTTCCGGCGCAGTGATCCCCGCTGAATGCGGGAACTCCTGTCGACACGGAAGTGGGTCCAGATCAAGCCGTCACGACGCCACGCCGAAGCCCGAGGTGGGTCCGAATCAGACCGTCACAGTGATCTCGAATCAGACTGTCATCGCCACCCATCGGCTTGCGGCACGTGGGCAGTAGCGAACGGAGCGGCGGCAAGTTATCTTGGAGTGGTGTCGGCTGATCCGATCATCGCTCCGTCCGCGCTGAAGCACGGCCTCGGCGAGGAGGACATCCTGCACGCCTATCGAAACCCACTCCGGGTCTGGGACCTCGGCGAGGGTTTCACCATGATGATCGGCCCGAATCGGGCCGCGATCATCCTCGAAGTCGGACACGTCGAGGGCGCCGAGGCCGTGGTCATCGTCCACGCCATGCTCGCCCGCAAGAAGTTTCTCAGGTGATGACCATGCCCCGATCAGTCGATGACATCCTCAAGCACGCCGACGAACTCGCCGCGCGCTTCGAGAACTACGAGCCTGATCCCGGCCAGGAGATGGACCCGGACGCGGTCGCCGAGCTTCGCGGCGCCGTACGGGAGCGCTCGGACGCCGAACGGCACATCCTCGAAGCCATCCGACATGCCCGCGAGGCTGGGATGTCCTGGTCGGTGATCGGGAGTTTCGTCGGGACGAGCGGCGAGGCCGCCAGACAACGCTACGGCGGCAAGGTCGCGTAGACCCGAAAGCCCGCCGTCGGACCGGTGGCTGGGAACAGGGCCTTGTGGACGGCGCCTGACCGCTCAGGCCAGCAGTCGATCCGGTCGTGGGTCCGGTCGTGGATCCGGCGTCCGGGCGTGGCCCCGCCGGTGGCCCCCGCGTCGGAGATTCGGGCTTGTCGGAGCAAGCAGTGCAACGCACGGAAGCGGTCGCAGAGGTGGCAGGTGGCGGCAGGGCGCACCTTCGCAATGAGAAGGTCAGGGGTTCGAATCCCCTCAGCTCCACAATGTGATGAGTCGCGACATAGGTCTCACCTGAGTCGCGACATAGGTCACTGAAGAACCCCGGGCCATCGGCCCGGGGTTCTTTGTGTGTTGCGCCAGTAGGTCCGGTTGGGGTCGATGTCGTGGGTGGAGAGGATCTCGCCGCTCTCGAGCTCGATGACGGTGATGGTGGTGTCGTCGGCGATGGCCAGGACGCGTTTGCGGGCGTGGGCGTAGCCGATACCAAGGTGGTGCATCCGGCCGGCGCGTCGGAAGCTCATCTTGCCGAGGGTGTCGAGGCGGTCGTAGCGCAGCCGGTAGTGGCCGGGGCTTCTTGGCCCGGTGGGTGCTGCCTTGGGGAGTGTCAGCGAGGGCACCGTCAAGACCCACGTCGCAGCCATCCTCCACAAGCTCTCCCTGCGTGACCGCACCCAAGCCGCAATCGCCGCTTACGAACTCGGACTCATCCGGCCCGGCAGCGCCCTGTGACCACCACGATCAGCCGGCGACCCGTCATGGCGTGACCTCGGGGACGCCGGGCCGTTGGTCATAGGAGACCGCACCTCGACGGAAAGGCCCGCCCCATGCGTACGATCCTGCGATCAGCTCTCCCGCTCGCGCTCGCCGCCGCGCTGCTGCAGGTGGGGACCGCCCAGGCAGCCACCAGCGACGCCCTGCGTGACCTGCAGTGGGGCCTGGACCAGGTCCACGCCGAACAGTCGTGGACCGCAACGAAGGGTGCTGGTGCGGTGGTGGCCGTGGTCGACACCGGCGTCGACTTCGCCCACCCGGACCTCGAGGCCAACCTCCTCCAGGGCGCCACCTTCACCGGATGCCAGGGGCAGTCGCCCTGTGGCGACGGCGACTACCGTGGCCCGGACGGCCAGAACAACGCCGATGAGCACGGCACCCACGTGGCCGGCATCATCGCGGCCGTCGCCGACAACGGCATCGGCGTGGCCGGCGTCGCCCCGGAAGCCAAGATCCTCCCCGTCAAGGTGCTCGAGGACGGGAGCGGCTCCTTCGAGGAGATCGCCGCCGGCATCCGCTGGTCGGCCGACCACGGGGCTGACGTCATCAACCTGAGCCTGGGCGCCCTGCCCGGAGTGCAGGCGCTGACCCTCACCGGCGCCGAGAGCTCGGTGACCGAGGCGATCGCGTACGCCAACAGCCGGGGCGTCTCGGTCATCGCCGCGGCCGGCAACACGGCGACCGCGCTGTGCAACACCCCGGCCTTCGAGCCCGGTGCAGTCTGCGTCGCCTCGACCGACCGCAACGAGGCCAAGAGCTGGTTCTCCGAGCTCCCGAACAAGGCCGACCTCAAGGCCGTCTCGGCCCCCGGGGGCGCCGGACTGCTGTTCTGCGAGGACGACATCGTCTCGACCGTGCCGCTGGGCACCGGCAGCGCCGCCTGCGGCGAG
>JAJPEO010000199.1 GCA_021166815.1 Nocardioides sp. | reverse complement strand
GTGGAGCGCCTGCCGGACCTCGTCGGTGAGCACGAGGGAGGGGTGGGGTTCGGTCATGAGTGTTCTCCTTGGCTGGTTGTGCGGAGCGCGGCCCGGACCAGCCGCGGGGTGAGGTCGGGGCGCACGGTGTGCGGGCTGGCGATGGTCACCGCGGCGGCGGCGTGCCCGAAGCGGGCCGCCTCCACGGGGTCCTCGCCCTCGATGAGCGCGTGGCAGAACGCCGCGAGGCTGGAGTCGCCGGCGCCGGTGACGTCCTGGACGGTGGTCGGCACGGCGGGGATCAGCTCGGTCTCGCCCGAGGCGCGGCTCAGGAACGAGCCGTCGGCACCGAGCCGGACCCAGACGTGCTCGACGCCGCGCGCGTGGAGCTGGTCGACGGCCGCGCGCAGGTCGCGGTCCGTACGGACCTCGACGCCGGTGAGGGCCGTGAGCTCGTCGCGGTTGGGGGTGACGGCGAAGAGTGGGTGCTCGCTGGCGATGACGCCGGAGACCAGCTGGGCCTTGGGGACGCTCACGGGCTCGAGGATCGTGCGGACATCGGCCGCGGCGGCGAGGTCGAGGGCGTGCGCCAGGGTCGGCGCGGCCAGGTTGCCGTCGAGGACCACCAGTCCGGCGGCTGTGATCACGTCGCGCGCCTGGTTGACGTGCTCGGGGCCCAGGCTCTCGGTGGCGGCCATGTCGGCCACCGCGACGATGAGCTCGCCGTCGTGGTCGAGGATCGCGGTGTAGGTGCCCGTCGTCCCGTCGAAGCGCTGGACGTGCTCGACGCGCACCCCCGCAGCCGAGGTCTGCGCCACGAGGTTGTCGCCGAGGGCGTCGCGCCCCACGGCGGACACCAGGTGGGTGCGGGTGCCGAGCCGCGCGAGGTTCTCGGCGACGTTGCGGCCGACCCCGCCCGGGGTCATCGACCCGTGACCGGGGTTGCTCGTGCGCGGCGTCGCGGGCGCCGCACTACGGGCCTTGATGTCGACGTTGGACCCGCCGATCACCACGACGCCCGGCTGCTCGCTCAGGAGGTAGCCCCGCCCCAGGATGACGCCCTTCCGGCTCAGGTTCGACAGGTGCACGCTGACCGCCGAGCGGGTCGTCCCGAGCTCGCCGGCGATGGTCGCAGCGGACATCAGGGGGTCGCGGCGCAGCAGGGCGACGACCCGTTGCTCGAGACTCGTGAGGTGCATACTTGGAACAATAAAGCATCTTAGTGTTTTCAAGCAAGAGGAGATTGCAGGGGTCTTCCTCCCGCCCCGCCGCGGTGGCACGCTGGAGTCCATGAGCCGTGTCATCCACTTCGAGATCCACGCCGCCGACGTCGAGCGCGCCGTCGGCTTCTACCGCGACGTCTTCGGATGGACCTTCGAGGACTGGGGCGAGTTCGCCGGGATGCCGTACTTCGGTGCCACCACCGGGGCCGAGGACCAGCCCGGCATCAACGGCGCCATCATGAAGCGCGAGGGTGACGACCCCGCGCCCGGAGGCGCGATCGGCGGCGCGGTGCTCACGATCGGCACCGACGACTTCGACGCCACCGCCGAGAAGATCCTGGCCGCGGGCGGCCAGGTGGCCCTGGAGAAGCACGCCCTGACCGGGATGGCCTGGCAAGGCTACTTCCTCGACACGGCCAACAACGTCTTCGGCGTCCACCAGCCCGACCCCGAGGCGCGCTGAGGCGTCTCAGCCCTGGTCGAGCGCCCCGGAGACCACCGTCGTCCAGACGACCCACGGCACCGTGAGGCTGTGGTTGCCGCCGGGCACGAGGGTGAGGGCGACCGAGCCGCCGGCCTCGGTGACCACCCGCTCCACGTAGCTGCTGCTCTCGGGTGCCGTCACCCGGTCGGCGTCGCCGTGGGCGAGGTGGACAGGGCAGTCGATGCGGCGCAGCTGCGGGGCGTCCTGCCGCTCGATCCACGTCGCCAGGGCGACCACCCGGGACACCTCGGGCAGGTCGGCGGCCGTCAGCAGCGCCGCCCGAGCCCCCATCGAGTGGCCGACCAGGACGACGGGCGCGTCCGGGCGACGCTCCAGGACCTCGCCCACCGCCCAGTGCGCGTCGGCGACCGGGTCGCCGCCGTTCCACCCACGACGACGGTTGCGCACCATGAACACCTGCGCGCGGCCGCGCTGACGACGGGCCGTGGCACGGGCGAGCGCGAGCACCCGGAGGAAGGGCAGGTCGCGAGGGGTCGTGCGGCGTACGTCGTGCGGGCGCCCGCCGTGGAGGAAGAGCACGGACGCAGCCTCGGGCGACCTGGTCCGTCCGACGGGGGTCAGCACGGGGCCGGGCTCCTGGGTCATCGGGCCACCTCGGGGATCGGGGTGAGCAGGGTCGTGGAGTCCAGCCAGGACCGGACGTTGGCCAGCACCAGGTCGGCCATCGCGCGCCGGGTCTCGACAGTGCCGCTGCCCACGTGAGGCAGCAGGACCACGTCGTCGCGTGCGAGCAGCGCCTCCGGGACGTGGGGCTCCTCGGCGTACACGTCGAGCCCCGCGCCGGCGATGCGTCCCGCCTCCAGGGCAGCGACGAGCGCGGCCTCGTCGACGACCGAGCCGCGGGCGATGTTGACGAGGAAGCCGCGTGGACCGAGGGCGTCGAGCACCTCGGCGTCGACGAGGTTGCGGGTCCCGGGTCCTCCAGGAGTGACGACGACCAGCACGTCACAGCCCGCGGCCAGCTCGACGGGCGAGGCGGCATAGGCGTACGACACGTCGCGCCGATGCCGCGAGTGGTAGCTGATGACGGCGTCGAACCCCTCGAGCCGCCGCGCGATCGCCAGGCCGATGCGGCCCAGGCCGAGGATGCCGACACGCGCTCCGGTGACCCGTCGGGTCAGCGGGTGGGCATGGCCCGGCACCCACTCGCCGCGCCGCACGAACCGGTCGGCGGCGGAGAGCCGGCGCATCACGTCGATGACGAGCCCGACCGCGGTGTCCGCGACGCAGTCGTCCAGCACGCCCGGGGTGTTGGCGATCGGGATCCCGCGCCGCAGCGCCTCCCCCACGTCGTTGGCGTCGTAGCCGACGCCGAAGTTCACGATCGCCCGCAGGTCGGGGAGCCGGTCCATGACCTCGGCCGTCACGCCGTGGCCGAAGCCGATGACCGCGACCTCGGCGCCGGGCAGGGCGCCGTCGACGTCGGCCAGCAGCGGGGCGTCGTGACGCGCCACCAGGTCGTCCTCGAGCTCGGGCATCAGCGCGCTCACGCGGACCACGCGGGGCCCGCCCGGGGTGGGGGTCATGTCCGCCATCCTGCCGTGCGGGGTGGAACGGGGCGTCTCGCCGGGTCCAGTGTCGGTGGGTGCCTCTAGCGTTTTGTCCCATGGGGGATCTCGGGGAGCTGGACGCGTTGGGCCTGCTGGCTGCCGCGGGCGGTGCCGTACGCCGCCGCCGGCTGGCCGAGGTCGAGGACCTGCGCGTGCTGTCGGCGTGGGCCGCGCTGCACTCCAGCGACCCGACCGAGGGTCCCGAGGGCCGGGCTGCGCGGCGGTTGGGTGACGTGCTCGTGCATCCCGGTGGCGAGGGCACGCCCGGGGTGCAGGACTTCTGCCTGGGCGAGATCGCCCTCGCCCGAGGGGTGGGCGTGGTCGCCTCGACCAACGCGCTGGCCGACGTGCTCGACCTCGAGCACAGACTGCCGCGCACGTGGGCGGTGTGCCTGAGTGGCGGGTGCGAGGTGTGGGTCGCGCGCCGGGTGGCGAAGCTGTCGCGCCACCTGCCCGCCGCGGTGGTCGGCGTGGTCGATGCCGCCGTCGCGCGGGTCATCGCCACCGAGGCCGCCGGCCGGGTGCTCGAGGTCGCCGAGGCCAAGGTCATCGAGGCCGACCCCGACCTGCACGACCAGCGGGTCGAGGCCGAGCGCCGCCGCCGCTACGTCGGCCTGAGCCGGTGCGACGAGCTCGGCCTGCGCACCCTGATCGCCCGCCTGGAGTCCGGCGACGCCGCCGCGATCGATGCGACTGTCCACCGGGTGGCCGAGATCCTCGCTCCGACCCATCCCGACGCCGGGCCAGACGAGCTGCGCGCCGAGGCGTTCGCCTGGCTGGCGCGCCCCGCGGAGCTCCTCACCCTGCTGCTCGAGCACACCGACCCCGAGCTCCCGCTGGAGGACCTGCCCCGAGCCGTGGCGTTCCCCGCCGACCTGCTCGACGCGCTGCGCGAGGTCGACCTCTCCCCGCTGCGGCCCAGGGCTGTCCTCCACGTCCACCTCACCCAGGGCGCCCTCGATGGCCGCGCCGGCGTGGCCCGCGTCGAGGGGCTCGGCCCCCACACCCTCACCCAGCTCACCGGCCTGCTGGCCCGCACGGACCTGCGCGTCCAGCCGGTCAAGGACCTCTCGCACCGAGTACGCCACACTGCCTACGAGCACCCCGAGTCCCTGCGCGACCAGGTCCACCTGGTCACAGGTGGCGACTACTGGCCGTACGCCACCTCCACCAGCCGACAGGTCGACCTCGACCACGTCACGCCCTACGACCGCCACGGTCCACCCGGCCAGACCGGCAACCACAACGCCGGCCCCCTCGGCCGGCGACACCATCGGTGGAAGACCCACGCCGGCTACCGCGCGAGACAGTGCGGCGACGGGCGATACGTCTGGCTCAGCCCCCACGGCCTGGGCTACCTCGTCGACCACCGTGGCACCCACGCCATCCCACGGGAGCAGGCCGAGATGATCCACGACGCGCCACCGGGCGTGGACATCTACCCGGCGTGACTCCGCTCAGCGTGCGCTGTCCGGTTAGCACGCCCCCGGCGCTAATGTGACGGTGTGGCTGACCTCGCCTCCTACCCCCGCCCCGGGGTCACCGTCGACCTCGCGGTCCTCACGGTGACCGACCCGACCGAGCGCCCGGTCCTGGCGATGCTGGTGCAGGACCGTCGCGACCCGGCAGGGCGGGCACTGCCGGGCGGCTTCATCCGGGAGCGTTGGACCGTCGCGCAGACGGCCGACGACGTGCTGCGGCGCAAGGTCGGCGTGGAGCCGTCCGAGGCGATCCGCCCGCGGCTGCTGCGGCTCTTCGACGACCCCGACCGAGACGACCGCAGCTGGGTGATCTCGGCGGCCCACTCGCTGTCGCTGCCCGAGGCCGACCTGGCCGATGCGGCCGGGGACCTCGTACCCGTCTCCCCCGCCGGCACGCTCGTGGGCGAGAGCCCGTTGCTCTTCGACCACGACGAGATCGTCGCCGCCGCGATCGCGGCGCTGCGCGAGCGCTACGAGATCCGCTACCGGTACGTCGACGTCCACCCCGACCCGGACGGCTTCCTCCCCGAGCCGTTCACCCTCCACCAGCTCCGCAAGGTCCACGAGGCCGTCGTCGGCACCGAGCTGCACAAGGACAACTTCAACCGCCGGATGAGGGACCAGCTCGTGCCGCTCATGCGGGGCGGCGAGGTGCTGCTGTCCGACGGCCTCCGCGGGCGGCCGGCGACCCTCTACCGCAAGGCGCGCTGACTGCCCTCGTCCCCGAAGACGCCATGCAGGACGTGTG
>JAJPEO010000051.1 GCA_021166815.1 Nocardioides sp. | reverse complement strand
CCACACCACTCGTCACCGTTGCCCTCCACGACGGCGACCGGGTGGTCGCCGAGCGCGTCTCCGACCTGCCCATGAAGCACGGCGAGCAGCTCGCGCCCATGATCGAGGCGGTGCTGGCCGACGCGGGCGCCGACCGGCTCGACGTCACCGCGATCGCCGTGGGCGTGGGGCCCGGTCCGTTCACCGGGCTCAGGGTGGGGCTGGTGACCGCGCGCACCCTCGCCCACGTCCTCGAGGTGCCGCTCTACGGCGTGTGCACCCTCGACGTGGTCGCTGCGGAGGCCGCCCATGCGCTGGCCGCGGCCGGCCGCTCGAGCGAGGCGGGATTCCTGGTCGCCACCGACGCCCGTCGCAAGGAGGTCTACCTCGCCTCCTACGACAGCGACGGCGGACGCATCGAGGGCCCCGTGGTGACCCGCCCGGCCGACGTCGCGACCCACGCTCCGGTGGCCGGAGCAGGTCCGGAGCTCTACCCTGAGTCCTTCCCGCACGCGATCGGGCCCTCCCGGCCCAGTGCCGCCTGGCTGGCGCGAGTCGTCGCCGAGGAGTGCGTGGAGCTGCTCGATGCCGAACCCCTCTACCTCAGGCGCCCGGACGCGGTCGCCGGCGCACCCAGAAAGCCTGTCTCGTGATCCGACCCGCCACCGTCGCCGACCTGCCTGCCCTGAGCGCGCTGGAGTCCGAGCTGTTCGGGGTCGACGCGTGGAGCGAGCACGCCATCGCCGAGGAGCTCGACGGCCCCGGCCGCCGGTTCCTGGTGGCCCTCGACGACCTGGGCCAGGTCACCGGCTACGCCGTCACCCGCGCGAGCGACGACCTCGTGGACCTGATGCGGATGGGTGTGAGCTCCTCCCACCAACGCCACGGCATCGCCTCCCGCCTGCTCGAGGCCGTCCTGGAGGGCACCGACCACGCGTCGCGGATGCTGCTCGAGGTGAGCGTCCTCAACGCGCCGGCCCTGGGCTTCTACGTCGCGCGGCAGTTCAGCGTCATCGACGTCCGTCCCCACTACTACCGCGACGGGTCCGAGGCGCTGGTGATGTGCCGGTGGCTGCCGGGCGCCAACCGGCTCGCCGAGCCGGGTCGGGCATGAGTGCCGACGGCCCCCTCGTCCTGGGGATCGAGACCTCCTGCGACGAGACCGGCGTGGGCATCGTGCGGGGACACACCCTGCTGGCCGACGCGGTCGCCAGCAGCGTCGAGGAGCACGCCCGCTTCGGCGGTGTCGTGCCGGAGGTCGCCAGCCGGGCGCACCTCGAGGCCATGGTGCCCACCATCGAGCGGGCGTGCGAGACCGCCGGGATCGCCCTGTCCGACGTCGACGCCGTCGCGGTGACCAGTGGTCCCGGGCTCGCCGGGGCGCTGCTGGTCGGGGTCGCCGCAGCGAAGGCCCTCGCCGTGGGCCTGGGCAAGCCGCTGTACGGCGTCAACCACCTCGCCGCCCACGTGGCCGTCGACCAGCTCGAGCACGGGCCGCTGCCCGAGCCGTGCCTGGCGATGCTGGTGTCGGGCGGTCACTCCAGCCTGCTCGAGGTGACCGACGTGACCGTCGGCGTCGAGCCGATGGGGTCCACGATCGACGACGCAGCGGGGGAGGCCTTCGACAAGGTGGCCCGGCTGCTGGGCCTGCCGTTCCCGGGTGGCCCGCACATCGACCGGGCTGCCGCCAGCGGCAACAGCGTCGCGATCGACTTCCCGCGCGGGCTCACCAGTCGGCGCGACCTCGAGCGGCACCGCTTCGACTTCTCGTTCTCCGGGCTCAAGACCGCGGTCGCCCGGTGGGTGGAGGCCCAGGAACGCGCCGGCGCCAGCATCGACGTCGCCGACGTCGCCGCGTCCTTCCAGGAGGCGGTGTGCGACGTGCTGACCCGCAAGGCGATCGACGCGGCCACCAGCCGCGGCATCGAGGACATCCTCATCGGCGGCGGGGTCGCGGCGAACTCGCGCCTGCGGGCGATGGCGACCGAGCGCGCTGCCGAGCGGGGGATCCGCGTACGCGTGCCCCGTCCGGGGCTGTGCACCGACAACGGCGCCATGGTCGCCGCGCTCGGCTCCGAGCTGGTGGCGCGCGGGCGGACTCCTTCGGCCCTCGACCTGCCGGCCGACTCCTCGCAGCCGATCACGACCGTGGTGGCCTGAACCTGCCCCGGACATGATGAAGGCCCCCGCCCGGGCCGGGGGCCTGCATCATCGGTGCTCCTCAGTCGAGGACACCCGGAGCGACGTCCTCGTCACCGAGCCAGTCCTGGCCGAAGACGAGTGAGTCGCGGTTCGAGGAGTCGTCGCGCCCGCGACGACCGCTGCGGCCGCCCGCCTGGCCGGGCGCGCCCGCACGCCCCGCGCCGCCCGCGGCTCCCGAGCGGCCGCCCTGGCCACCGCCACGGACCGCTTGTCCGCCGGCGCGTGCTGCTGCCGGGCTGCCGGTCGAGGCGGGACGACCGAGCGCTGAGCTGCCGGCGCTGCGGCCGCTCGCGCCGATCGGGCGGACAGCCCCGGCGCCGGCGGAGCGCACGGTGCCCCCGGTCGACGTGGGGCGGGTCCCCGCCCCTGCCGCGAGCGCTCCTGCGCCGGGTGCGACCGTTGACGAGGTAGAGGTGCCGCCTCCGCCCGCAACGGTCCCCGGGCCGAGTCCTGCGCCGCCGCCTACGGGAGCGCCCGAGGGCGGAGTGGGGGAGATGCCGCTCTGGGACTCGCCGATCACCGAGGTCGTGGGACCGGAGGTCGGGCCGTCGGTCGGGACCGACGTGGGCGTGGAGACGGAGGTCGTCGTGGGGGTCGTCGTCGTGGAAGTCGTGGTGGTCGTCGTGGTGCCCGTGGGCGTCGGCCTGGTGCCCGTGGTGACGGGATCCG
>JAJPEO010000015.1 GCA_021166815.1 Nocardioides sp. | reverse complement strand
CGAGACCCAGCGCCGGTCCGCGGCGCGCACCGCGAGCACCTGGCGCAGGGCCAGCTCCTCCACGGCGGCCAGCCGGATCTCGACGGTCTCGAGCATGTTCTGCATGACCAGCACCTCGGCGGACCGCACCCAGAGCGCGGGTCGCAGCATCGAGGCCCACCCCAGCACACCCACGAGCAGTGCGCCGGCCACGACCCAGTCGGGGAAGCCGTCGTGCCGGTAGGCGACCCCGGCGACCACCAGGAGCGCCGCGAGGACGACCGTCATCCATCCCGTGGCGCGGCCACTCGTGGCGTGGAAGTGCTCCACGTCCTCGGACCCTGTGGTGGTCATCGATCTCCTTCTCAGTGATTGCCCCACGCGGCTCAGGCAACCCTATGCTGGGCAGGTGACGTCCACAGCAAGCTCAACGGCGAGCGCACCGCTGGACACGGGAATCTTCGACGACATCGTCGCTTCCGAGTCCACCTTGCGCCGGTTCCTCCACGGCCTCCCCGGGGTCGAACAGGTCGGTGAGGAGGCCAGGGCCGCAGGCCTGGGCACCCGCTCGATCAAGACCACCGCCAAGGCCCAGGCACTCGACCTGGCCATCCGGATGGTCGACCTCACCACGCTGGAGGGGTCCGACACCCCGGGCAAGGTCCGCGCGCTCTCCAGCAAGGCGATGCGTCCCGACCCGGCCGACCCCACCTGCCCGGCGACCGCCGCGGTGTGCGTCTACCCCGACATGGTCGCGATCGCGAAGGAGACCCTCGGCGACAGCGGCGTCAACGTCGCGGCCGTGGCGACCGCCTTCCCCAGCGGCCGGGCGGCTCTCGACATCAAGCTCGCCGACACGCGTGACGCGGTCGAGGCCGGCGCCGACGAGATCGACATGGTCATCGACCGCGGGGCGTTCCTGTCCGGTCGCTACAAGGCGGTCTTCGACGAGATCGTGGCCGTGCGCGAGGCCTGCGCCCGGCCCGACGGCGACAGCGCGCACCTCAAGGTGATCTTCGAGACCGGCGAGCTGCAGACCTACGACAACGTCCGTCGCGCGAGCTGGCTGGCGATGATGGCCGGCGCACACTTCATCAAGACCTCCACCGGCAAGGTGCAGCCGGCGGCGACGCTGCCGGTCACCCTGGTGATGCTGGAGGCCGTACGCGACTTCCGCGACTCCACCGGCCACATGGTCGGCGTCAAGCCCGCCGGCGGCATCCGCACCGCGAAGGACGCGATCAAGTACCTCGTCATGGTCAACGAGGTCGTCGGCGGCGACTGGCTCGACCCCGACTGGTTCCGGTTCGGGGCCTCGACGCTGCTCAACGACCTGCTCATGCAGCGCACCAAGATGACGACCGGGCGCTACTCCGGTCCCGACTACTTCACGCTGGACTGAGGCAGACATGGTTTCGACAGGATCAACGCACGACTGGACCTACGCCCCGGCCCCCGAGTCGCGGTCGGTGGTGGACATCAAGGAGTCGTACGGACTCTTCATCGACGGGGAGTTCACCGACGGCACCGGCACCTCCTTCAAGTCGATCAACCCCGCCACCGAGGAGGTGCTCGCCGAGGTCGCCGAGGCCAGCGAGGCCGACGTCGACCGGGCCGTGAAGGCCGCGAGGCGTGCCTACACCCGCGTCTGGTCGCGCATGTCGGGCGCCGAGCGGGCGAAGTACCTCTACCGCATCGCGCGCATCATCCAGGAGCGCGGGCGCGAGCTGGCGGTCCTGGAGTCGATCGACAACGGCAAGCCGATCAAGGAGTCCCGCGACTTCGACGTGCCCACCGCGGCCGCGCACTTCTTCTACTACGCCGGCTGGGCCGACAAGCTGAAGTACGCCGGCTACGGCGAGACCCCGCTCGGGGTCGCCGGCCAGGTCATCCCGTGGAACTTCCCGCTGCTGATGCTGTCGTGGAAGATCGCACCCGCCCTGGCCGCGGGCAACACCGTGGTGCTCAAGCCGGCCGAGACCACTCCGCTGACCGCGCTGCTCTTCGCCGAGATCTGCCAGCAGGCCGAGCTGCCCCCGGGCGTGGTCAACATCGTCACCGGCGCCGGTGACACCGGCCGCTCGCTCGTCTCGCACTCCGACGTCGACAAGGTCGCCTTCACCGGCTCGACCGAGGTCGGCCGGGCCATCGCCCGAGCGGTCGCGGGCACCGACAAGAAGGTCACCCTCGAGCTGGGCGGCAAGGCGGCCAACATCGTCTTCGACGACGCCCCGATCGACCAGGCCATCGAGGGCATCGTCGGCGGCATCTTCTTCAACCAGGGCCACGTCTGCTGCGCAGGCTCGCGCCTGCTCGTCCAGGAGTCCGTGGCCGACGAGGTCATGGAGCGCCTCAAGCGCCGCATGTCGACGCTGCGCCTGGGTGACCCGCTGGACAAGAACACCGACGTCGGGGCCATCAACTCCGGCGAGCAGCTCACCCGCATCCGCGAGCTCGCCGGCGTCGGCGACGCCGAGGGCGCCGAGCGCTGGGAGGTCGCCTGCGACCTGCCGACCAAGGGCTACTGGTTCCCCCCGACCGTGTTCACCGGCGTCTCGCAGGCCCACCGCATCGCCCGCGAGGAGATCTTCGGCCCGGTGCTGTCGGTGCTGACGTTCCGCACCCCGGCCGAGGCGGTCGAGAAGGCCAACAACACGCCGTACGGCCTGTCCGCGGGCGTGTGGACCGACAAGGGCTCGCGCATCCTGTCCATCGCCAACCAGCTGCGTGCCGGCGTGGTGTGGGCCAACACGTTCAACAAGTTCGACCCCACCTCGCCGTTCGGCGGCTACAAGGAGTCCGGCTACGGCCGCGAGGGCGGACGCCACGGCCTGCAGGCCTACCTGAAGGGAGAGCGCTGACATGGCGAGGATCGACGTGCGCAAGACCTACAAGCTCTACATCGGCGGGCAGTTCCCGCGCTCGGAGTCGGGGCGCTCCTACGTCGTCAACGACGCCAAGGGCAAGCTCCTGGCCAACGCGGCCCTGGCCTCGCGCAAGGACGCTCGCGACGCCGTGGTCGCAGCCCGCAAGGCCTTCGGGGGCTGGTCGGGTCGTACGGCGTACAACCGGGCGCAGGTCGTCTACCGCATCGCCGAGGTGCTCGAGGGCCGTCGCGAGCAGTTCGAGGCCGAGCTGCGCGCCGCGGAGGGCATCTCCCCCGCCAAGGCCCGCACCTACGTCGACGCCGCCATCGACCGGCTCGTCTGGTACGCCGGGTGGGCCGACAAGCTCACCCAGGTGGTCGGCAACGCCAACCCCGTCGCGGGCCCGTACTTCAACCTCTCCACCCCGGAGCCCAGCGGCGTGATCGCCGTCGTCGCGCCGAACGGCCCGCTGCTGGGCCTGGTCAGCGTGGTGGCGCCGCTCATCGTCACCGGCAACACCGTGGTGGTCATCGCCAGCGAGGCCCACCCGCTCACCGCGATCACGCTCGGCGAGGTGATGGCCACCAGCGACCTGCCCGGTGGCGTCGTCAACGTCCTCACCGGCCACCAGGCCGAGATCGCGCCGTGGCTCGCCTCCCACATGGACGTCAACGGCATCGACCTGACCGGCGTCACCGACGTCGAGCTGGCGACCGAGCTGGAGGCGGCGGCTGCCGAGAACCTCAAGCGCGTACGCCGGCCCTCGCCCGACGAGGACTGGCTGGCCGAGCCGGGCCTGGAGCGGATGACCGCCTTCCAGGAGACCAAGACCGTCTGGCACCCGATCGGCGTGTGACGCTGGCCTGACGGCTCCACGTACCACTCCACGCGCGGCAAGGACGGGTGGTTCAGCTCGGCCGTGCACCGCCCGGAGGGGTCTGCGCCACGTCCGTCCAGACCTCGGTCATCTGCCTGATCTGCCCATCGCGGGCGGTGATGAAGGTGGCCACCTCGAAGTGGGTCAGCTCACCCTCGGCGTGCACGGTGACATGGCACCGGGCGGCGGCGCGGTCGTCCGAGCCGACCAGGTCGTGAAGGACCATGTGGTCGAAGCCTGGATACTCGGCGTTGACGCGCACCCACGACTCGCGGTCGAAGGTCTCACCCGTGTGCACGTACAGGCACACGAAGTCGTCATGGAGCAGCGGCGGCAGGTCTGCCCACCGGCGCGCGTCGATGAGCTGGCACAGCCGATTCAGCAGGCCACGGGCATCCATGCCCCCACCCTTGCACGAGGAACCGGATGCACCGAGACCCCAGCGGTTGCGCCGCTGGGGTCTCGTGTGAGTGATGCGCTGTGGGCGGTCAGCCGCCCGATTGCGTGCGTGCCTGGATCAGCGGTTGAGCAGCGCCTGGGCGAGCACGCCCAGGATGTCGTCCGGCTTGGTCACCAGGTAGTACTGGCCGTTGGTGGCCTGTGCGATCTGGTTCATCTCCGGGGAGTCCGCCTGCTCGCCCATGCCGATGACGACGACCTTTACCGGACGGCTCGGGTCGAGCATCGACTGCAGCTGCTGGACGAGGCCGTCGATGGTGATCTCGCTGGTGTCGTCCTGGGCGCCGTCGGTGAAGACCACCACCGCGTTGAAGTAGGCGGGGTCCCACTGGGCGAGGGCTTCCTTGTAGGCGTCGACGAGGGTGTCGAACAGGCCCGTGCCCAGCGACATGCGGCCGTTGTACCTGGCCTGGTCCTCGCGCAGCACCTCGCGCTGGGTCTTGCCGTCACCGGCGTCGGCGTCCAGGCGCCGCATCGGGATGAACTCCTCCCACGGCTCGTCGTTCTCGCCGCGGCGCTTGGAGAAGCCCCAGGTGCCGACGCGGGCGATGTCGGGCAGCACGTCGAGGGCCGTGAGCGAGGCGGTCGACGCCACCGCGAGGCGGGTCTTGTCGCCGAGCGGCTGGCGCATCGACACCGACAGGTCGAACAGTGCCAGCAGGCTGGACGGGATCGACAGCACGCGCCAGTTGCGCAGGGCGTCGTCGACGACCTCCTGGCGCACGGCCGGGAGGGTCTTGGATGCCTGCAGGCCGATGCCCTCGTCGAGCTGCTGCGCGTCCGCGGTGCGGAACTCGGCGTCGGTGACCGCGGCCTTGCCCTCGTTGGAGGAGAACCAGTGCGCCAGGGCGCGTCCGGCCCGGTCGGAGAGGTCGAGGCGACCACCGCCGCCGAACATGCTGCCGCTGCCCTTCTTGACGCTGATGATCGGGAACTGCAGCATCGGCACGCCGCTCTTGGGGGCCACCAGGGTGACCTGGTCGTTGCCGCGGCGGGCGGCGAGGTAGGCGGCCTCGGTGGCCGGCACGAGCTGGGTGCTGGTCGCACCGATCGCGGACAGGTCGGTCGCGGTGTCCTCACCCTCGACGTTGCGCTCGCCGAAGGACTGTGCGGACGGCACCGTCATCTGCTTGATCTCGTCGACGGTGAGCTTGGAGGTCTTCATCTCGGCGAAGGGGGCGATCAGGGCCAGCGCCGAAGCGCCCTCGACGCTCGGGTCCGCCATGGCGAGGCGGCCGCTGCGCAGCGCCTCGGTCCACGAGGCCGGGGCCTTGGCGGCGGGGCCGCTGACCAGGCCGACGGGGGTCTGGGCGATGACCTCGGCGATCGGCGTGCCCGTCCAGCCTGCGGCGGTCAGCTGACCCTTCCAGGTGGGGCTGTCGGGGACCCACAGCTCGGGCATGACGCCGTCGGGGTCGTTGAGGATGGACACCACGTCCTTGACCGAGCCTTCGGTCACCTTGAACGTGATGCACTCCTCGGACTTCTCGACGGCCTTGACGGCCTCGTCGACGAGGTCCTTCATGGCGGGTGCCGTGGTGAGCAGCACCTCGTCGGCCACGCAGTTGGCCGAGTTGTCGTCTCCGCCCCCACGGAGCAGGAAGAAGGCGAGCACGCCGGCGATGAGCGCCAGCGCGAGCCCGATGATGAGCGGCTTGTTGCCGGCCAGGCCGGGTCGCCCGTTGCTCTTGTGCGGCGTAGCAGCCTGCTCGGCTGCAGGCGTGGTGGAGTCGTCGTGACTCATCTCGTCCTCCCACGGAACGGCAGATGGGTGATGGCCCCGGGGGTGCTGGGGCGGGTGCTGACCATGAAAGGTCTAGACGAGACTAGTCTGCTGACCGGACCGCACGTGGACGAACGGGAGATTTGACGACGTGGACGTTTCGAGGGCCGGCGTCATCGTCCTTGCCGGCCCCAGCGGCGCCGGCAAGTCGCGACTGGCCGAGCGACTGGGGCTCCCGGTGCTTCGGCTCGACGACTTCTACCGCGAGGCGCACGATCCCGGGCTACCCCGGATCACCCACGGCCCCAACCACGGGCTGGTCGACTGGGACCACCCGGCGTCGTGGCACCTCGAGGACGCCATGGCCGCGCTGCGTGCGCTCAGCACGAGCGGCCGGTGCGAGGTCCCGGACTACGACATCTCGCTGAGCGCGCGAGTCGGGTCGCGCGTCGTGGAGCTGGGCGGGCACGACCACTTCGTCGCCGAGGGCATCTTCGCCACCGAGGTCGTCGACGCGTGCGAGGCCGAGGGCCTGCTGGTGGCGGCGTACTGCATCACCCAGCACCCGCTGCGCACCTTCTGGCGACGCCTCGTGCGCGACCTGGGCGAGAGGCGCAAGCCACCCCACGTCCTCGTGCTGCGCGGCGTGGCGCTGATGAGGGCCCAGTCGCAGGTGGTGACGCGGGCGGTGCACGCCGGCTGCCGCGTCGCCAGCGGCGACGAGGCCTTCGCGGAACTGACCCGCAGGACACGGGGTTCTGACACACTCCCCCGGTGAAGCTCGCCCAGCCGGACCGCCGATCGTGCGGTGCGGCCTCACTGGTGATGGCCCGGCGCCTGATGCGTCCCGGCTATGCCCGGCGGGTCTCCGCGCAGCCGGACTTCGACCGTGAGGTCATCAGCCTGCACCGCAGGATCACGTCCATGGTGGACACCCGCGGCGGCCTGCAGGTCCCGTGGCTGCGCGCGATCGGCACCCCGCCGTGGGCCGCCGCGCGCGAGCGGCGGCTGCTCACCGGCGACAACTACGGCGTCCACCCCACCCGGCGCCAGGGCGAGGCCTGGGAGTGGCTCCAGCACGCGACCCCCGCCCGCCCGATGGCCGTCTACGTCGGCGACCGCTGGTGCCCGCGCCACGTCGTGCTGGGCATCGAGCGTGCCGGCGACGGCGTGTGGACCTACGAGCCCTCCGCCGGCCACGTCACGCTGGTCAGCCGGGAGCGGTGGGAGCACGGGCCGCTGCGCCTGGGCGGCTGGGACCAGCCGTGGTTCGTGTGCGCGCCCAGCCCCGACCAGTGAGCCCTCGGCCCTGGCCCGTCAGCCCTGTGCCATCAAGGCGGCGTACCCGGGCTTGACCACCTCGTCGATGATCGCGAGGCGCTCGTCGAAGGGCAGGAAGGCCGACTTCATCGCGTTGATGGTGAACCAGCGCAGGTCCTCCAGCGTGTAGCCGAACGCCTCGACCAGCGACCACATCTCGTCGGTCATCGACGTGTGCGACATCAGCCGGTTGTCGGTGTTGACGGTGACCCGGAAGCGCAGGTCGGTGAGCAGGCCGATGGGGTGCTCCGCGATCGAGTCCGCCGCGCCGGTCTGGATGTTGGAGGTCGGGCACATCTCCAGCGGGATGCGCTTGTCGCGCACGTACGCGGCGAGCTGTCCGAGCTCGACCGTGCCGTCGTCGTGGACGGTGATGTCGTCCACGATCCGCACGCCGTGGCCGAGCCGGTCGGCGCCGCACCACTGGATCGCCTGCCAGATCGAGGGGAGCCCGAAGGCCTCGCCCGCGTGGATGGTGAAGTGGGAGTTCTCCCGCTGGAGGTACTCGAAGGCGTCGAGGTGGCGGGTGGGCGGGTAGCCCGCCTCGGCCCCGGCGATGTCGAACCCGGCCACGCCGCGGTCGCGCCAGGAGACGGCGAGATGCGCGATCTCCATCGACCGCGCCTGGTGCCGCATCGCGGTGAGCAGCTGGCGTACGACGATCCTGCCGCCCGCGGCCGCCACGCCCTCCTCGAAGCCCTGCTGCACCGCCGCCACGACCTCGTCGAGGGTGAGGCCACCGGCGAGGTGCTGCTCGGGGGCGTACCGGACCTCGGCGTAGACGACGCCGTCGGCGGCGAGGTCCTCGACGCACTCCCGGGCCACGCGGGTCAGCGCCGGCGCCGTCTGCATCACCGCGACGGTGTGGTCGAAGGTCTCGAGGTAGCGCACGAGCGAGCCCGAGTCGGCCGACTCGGCGAACCACTGCGCCAGCGACTCGGCGTCACCGGCGGGCAGCTCGTGTCCGACCTGCGCCGCAAGGTCGATGATCGTCTGCGGGCGCAGGCCTCCGTCGAGGTGGTCGTGGAGCAGCACCTTGGGTGCGGTCCTGACCTGGTCACGGGTCGGGGTGCCGGGGTGGGGGGTGGGCATGCGCCCATCCAACCAGTCCTACCCTTCCACCATGCGCACCTTCACCAGCCTCGACGAAGTCTCCGCCGCCGCCAACACCGAGATCGGCACCAGCGAGTGGCTCACCATCGACCAGGCCCGCATCGATGCCTTCGCCGACGCCACCGAGGACCACCAGTGGATCCACGTCGACCCCGAGGCGGCCGCGGCCGGCCCCTTCGGCACGACGATCGCCCACGGCTTCCTCACCCTGAGCCTGCTGCCCCACTTCACCGGCAGCGTGTACGCGCTCGAGACGCCGGGCGCCAAGCTCAACTACGGGATGGAGAAGGTCCGCTTCCCCGCACCGGTCCCCGTCGGCAGCCGGCTGCGCTCCCACGTGCGCTTCGGCGAGGTCAAGGACCTGCCCGCCGGCAAGCAGCTCGTCATCGAGCACACCGTCGAGATCGAGGGCCACGACAAGCCGGCCTGCGTGGCCGCCCACGTGGTGCTCCTGCTCGCCTGACCCGTCCGCAGCGGGCCGTGGAGTCCGCGCTCAGTCGACCCGGTCGATGAGCAGCGTGCGCCCGCCGACGTCGCCACGCGCGGCGTCGGCGGCGATCTCGTAGCCGCCCTCGAGCGAGGCCAGGGCGCGGTCGAAGCGCTCGGGCTCGTCGGTGAGCAGCGTGAACAGCGGCTGGCCCGCACGCACCTCGTCGCCGGGACGGGCGTGCCACACGACGCCGGCACCGGCCTGCACGGGGTCCTCCTTGCGGGCCCGGCCGGCGCCGAGACGCCACGCCGCCATGCCGACCGCCATCGCGTCGAGCGAGGCGAGGACGCCGCTCGTGGGCGCGGTCACCACGTGCGACTCCCTGGCCACCGGGAGGGCGGCGTCCGGGTCGCCCCCCTGGGCGCGGATCATCGCCTTCCACACGTCCATCGCGGAGCCGTCGGCGAGCTTGTCGGCCGGGTCGACGTCGCCCCGGCCGGCGCCGGCGAGCATCTCGCGCGCCAGCGCCAGGGTCAGCTCGACGACGTCGCCGGGTCCTCCCCCGGCCAGCACCTCGACCGACTCGGCGACCTCGATCGCGTTGCCGGCGGTGAGCCCGAGCGGCGTGCCCATGTCGGTGAGCAGGGCGACGGTGTGCACCCCGGCGTCCTTGCCCAGGGCCACCATCGTCTCGGCCAGCTCGCGAGCACGCGCCTGGTCCTTCATGAACGCGCCCGAGCCGACCTTGACGTCGAGCACCAGGGCTCCGGTCCCCTCGGCGATCTTCTTGCTCATGATCGAGCTCGCGATCAGCGGGATCGCCTCGACCGTGGCGGTGACGTCACGCAGCGCGTACAGCTTCTTGTCGGCGGGGGCCAGGCCGTCGCCGGCGGCGCAGATGACCGCGCCGACCTCCTCCAGCTGGGCGAACATCTCATCGTTGCTCAGGGTCGCGCGCCAGCCGGGGATGGACTCGAGCTTGTCGAGCGTGCCGCCGGTGTGGCCGAGGCCGCGCCCGCTGAGCTGCGGCACCGCGACGCCGCAGGCCGCCACGAGCGGAGCCAGCGGCAGGGTGATCTTGTCACCGACGCCTCCGGTGGAGTGCTTGTCGGCGGTGGGACGCGACAGCGACGAGAAGTCCATGCGCTCGCCCGAGGCGATCATCGCGGCGGTCCAGCGGGCGATCTCGTGGCGCTCCATGCCGTTGAGCAGGATCGCCATGGCGAGCGCCGACATCTGCTCGTCGGCCACCGCCCCGCGCGTGTAGGCGTCGATGACCCAGTCGATCTGGGAGTCGCTCAACGTGCCCCGGTCGCGCTTGGTCGTGATCACCTCGACGGCGTCGTGCTGGCTGGTCATCGGGCGGTTCCTTCCAGGTCCTGGGGCCCGAACGCGTCCGGGAGCACCTCGTCCATCGTCTTGATGCCGGACACGGTCCACATCACCAGCTCGTTGCCGCCGTGCTCGAAGAGCAGCTGGCGACAGCGCCCGCACGGCATGATCACCTCGCCCGCGCCGTTGACGCACACGAAGTGGGTCAGTCGCCCGCCCCCGGTGGCGTGCAGCTGGCTCACCAGCCCGCACTCGGCGCACAGGGTCACGCCGTACGCCGCGTTCTCGACGTTGCAGCCCACGACCAACCGGCCGTCGTCGACGAGCGCCGCGGCGCCCACGCGGTAATGGCTGTACGGCGCCCAGGCGCGCTCGGCGACCTCCACGGCCGCCGCCCTCAGGTCGTCCCACTGCTTCTGGTCCACCCGCGTCAGTATGGGCCACCGACCCCACCGCACGACATGTCACGGGCCTTTGGTCGCAGCTTGTTGGGACCAAGGACCGTGAAATGTCTCAAGTGGGTAGCAATCTGCAGGAGATTGCTGACGTGCACCGTCCCATGACGGCAATATGCACACGAGCACGGCCCCACCCGGGGGTGGCTTTTACTTGGAGGCATCGTGAGGAAGACGAATAGGGCCCTCGCCGGCGGCCTGGCAGCACTGCTGGCCACCGCGACTCTGGCGGCCTGCGGCGACGCGCCGGACGAGTCGAACAACGGCGACGGCGCAGACGCCAAGAGCGACTACACCGCCTGCATCGTCTCTGACGCTGGCGGCTTCGACGACAAGTCGTTCAACCAGCTCAGCTACGAGGGCGTCAAGGAGGCGACCGAGGAGCTCGGTGCCGAGATGCGCCAGGTCGAGTCGAACTCCGAGAACGACTACGCCCCCAACCTGGAGAACCTCGTCGCCCAGGACTGCAACACCATCGTGACCGTCGGCTTCGCCCTCGCGGCGGCCACCAAGGACTCGGCGAAGGCCAACCCCGACATCGAGTACGTCCTCATCGACGACGCGGCCGACGGCGGCGACGACGGCCAGACCTTCGACGGCAAGGCCGACGCCGAGAACATCAAGCCGATCCTGTTCAACACAGCCGAGGCGGCGTTCCTCGCCGGCTACCTGGCGGCCGACTTCTCCAAGACCGGCGTCATCGGCACCTACGGCGGCCAGCCGTACCCGACCGTCACCATCTTCATGGACGGCTTCAAGCAGGGCGCCGAGTACTACGCCAAGGAGAAGGGCAAGAAGATCAAGGTCGTCGGCTGGGACGGCAAGAACGGCTCGTTCACCGGTGGCTTCGAGGCCAACGAGACGGCGACCAACACCGCCCGCCAGCTGCTCGACCAGAACGTCGACGTGATCCTGCCGGTCGGTGGCCCGATCTACCAGGGCGCGCTGACCGCCATCGAGGCCTCGGGCAAGGACGTCGCGCTGATCGGTGTCGACGCCGACTTCTACGAGACCGACCCGAAGACCCAGGACGTCGTGCTCACGTCGATCCTGAAGAACATGAAGACCTCGACCTACGAGACCATCCTCCAGGCAGCCGAGGGTGACGTGGACTTCACGCCGTACGTCGGCACGCTCGAGAACGAGGGCGTCGGCCTGGCGCCGTTCCACAACTTCGAGGGCAAGGTCTCCGACACGGTGCAGACCGAGCTCGACGAGGTCAAGGCCGGCATCATCGACGGCTCGATCGAGGTCAAGTCCTACCTGCAGTGACCCCGTGACCACGAGAGGGGGGTCGGCCACCTCGGCCGACCCCCCTTTCGCCGCTTCCGCGTCTCTCCACCCCTAGGATCACTCCATGAAGCTCGAGCTGCGCAACATCACCAAGCGCTTCGGCTCGCTCGTCGCCAACGACCGGATCAACCTCACGGTCGAGCCGGGTGAGATCCACGCACTCCTCGGAGAGAACGGCGCCGGCAAGTCAACGCTGATGAACGTCCTCTACGGCCTCTACGACGCCGACGAGGGCGAGATCTTCCTCGACGGCAAGGCCCAGGACTTCAACGGTCCCGGCGACGCGATCGCGGCCGGGATCGGCATGGTGCACCAGCACTTCATGCTGGTGCCCGTGTTCACCGTCGCCGAGAACCTCATGCTGGGCCACGAGGAGACCGGCTTCGGCGGTCGCCTGGACCTCGACAAGGCCCGCGAGCGGGTGCGCGAGATCTCCGAGCGCTTCGGCTTCAACCTCGACCCCGACCGGGTCATCGAGGACCTCCCGGTCGGCGTCCAGCAGCGCGTCGAGATCGTCAAGGCCCTCTCCCACGACGCCCAGGTGCTCGTCTTCGACGAGCCCACCGCGGTGCTCACCCCCGCCGAGACCGACGAGCTGATGGGCATCATGCGCCAGCTGCGCGAGGAGGGGAAGGCCATCGTCTTCATCACCCACAAGCTGCGCGAGGTGCGCGAGGTCGCGGACAAGATCACCGTCATCCGGCTGGGCAAGGTCGTGGGTGAGGCCAGCCCCACCGCCACCAACGCCGAGCTCGCTTCGATGATGGTCGGCCGGCCGGTGGAGCTGACGGTCCACAAGGACCCCGTCAAGCCCGGCCCCGAGGCGCTGGTCGTCAAGGACCTCACCGTCCACGACGCCCTGGGCAACATCCACGTCGACCACATCAGCTTCACCATCAACGCCGGCGAGATCGTCTGCGTCGCGGGCGTCCAGGGCAACGGCCAGACCGAGCTCACCGAGGCCCTGGTCGGCCTCCAGGACCACGTGTCGGGGTCCATCACCCTCAACGGCACCGAGCTGGTCGGCAAGTCCGTGCGGCACATCCTCGACTCGGGCGTGGGGTTCATCCCCGAGGACCGTCAGAGCGACGGCCTGGTCGGTGAGTTCACCATCGCCGAGAACATGATGCTCAACCGCAGCTTCGCCGAGCCCTTCGTCCGACGGGGATCACTCCAGCTCGACACGCTCCACGACTTCGCCGAGCAGAAGGTCGCCGAGTACGACGTGCGCACGCCGAGCGCCCAGACCCCGGCCGGCAACCTCTCCGGCGGCAACCAGCAGAAGGTCGTCGTGGCCCGCGAGCTCTCGCGCGAGCTCAAGCTCATGGTGGCCGCCCAGCCGACGCGCGGCGTCGACGTCGGCTCCATCGAGTTCATCCACAAGCAGATCGTCGCGGCGCGCGACGCCGGCATCCCGGTGCTGGTGGTCTCCACCGAGCTCGACGAGGTGTCCGCGCTGGCCGACCGGATCATGGTCCTCTACCGCGGCCACATCGTCGGGATCGTGCCCGGCGACACCCCCCGCGAGGTCCTCGGCCTGATGATGACCGGCGAGCGTCCTGAAGGAGTCGTGGCGTGACCACCCCCCAGACCCAACCCTCCCCCTCCTCCGGGACGGGGCCGGCCGACGGCAAGGCGCCCGAGCGCGACTGGCACTCGGTCCTCCACAACCTCGTCGCCGGCAACGCGCTGGTCGGCCTCCTCGG
>JAJPEO010000345.1 GCA_021166815.1 Nocardioides sp. | reverse complement strand
CCGGGGTCGGGTGGGGTGGCCCCCCCCGCCGCGGCGCCCGCCGGGGCCGGGGGTTTTTTGCGCCGGGGGCCAAACGCCGCGGTTTCCGAGTTGGGCCCCCGGGGTCCGGGGGGGCGCCCCAACGGCATTTCACGAGGTGGTCAGGTCCCGCAGGTCCTCGCGCCGGACCTTCCCGGTGGCCGTCATCGGGAGGGCGTCCACGCGGACGTACTGCTTGGGCCGCTTGGCCGGGGCGAGGGTCTGGTGCGCCAGCAGGTCGAGGGCGGCGACCTCCACATCACCCACGACGGCTGCCACGACGCGCTGGCCCCACTCCTCGTCGGGCAGGCCGTACACCGCCACCTCCACCACGCCGGGGTGCTCGCGCAGGGCGTTCTCGACCTCGAGGGGGTAGACGTTGACGCCGCCACTGATGATGAGGTCCGTACGCCGTCCGTCGAGGTGGACCCACCCGTCGTCGATGCGGCCGACGTCGCCCACGGTGAACGCGGGGCCGTCGGGCCCTTCGCGCCAGGCCCGGGCGGTCTTGGCGGGATCGCCGAAGTAGGTGAAGCGGGCGTGGGGCGGCACCGAGCACCACAGGTGGGCGTCCTCGTCGACGCTCATCGTGCGGCCCGGACGCGCCCGTCCGACGGTGCCCGGCCGCTCCAGCCAGTCCTCGGAGCGGCAAGCGGTGAACTGTCCCTCGGTCGAGCCGTAGAACTCCCAGGTGGAGCCGTCGGGGAAGAGCTCGATGAGACGGTGCTTCACCGTGGTGGGGCAGGGCGCACCGGCATGGGCGACGAGGCGGAACGACGACAGGTCCGGCACCCCGACGCGGTCCCAGTGGGCGAAGAGCCGTTGCAGGTGCGTCGGCACGCAGAACATCGACGTCGGCCGCTCGGACTCGATGGCGGCGGTGACGCGGGCAGGGTCGAACCTGCCTGGGATCACCAGGCGACCCCCGGCGAGCAGGGTCCCGGTGGCGAAGCGCAGGGGAGCCGAGTGATGCAGCGGGCTCAGCACGAGATTGACGTCGTCGTCGTGGAAGCCCCAGAGGTCGCGTTCCTCGGCGACCAGCGCCTCGGCCTCGTGCTCGTCGAGCAGTCCCGAGAAGACTCCCTTGGGAGTGCCGGTGGTGCCGCTGGTGCAGTGCATTGGACGCCCGCGGGGCGTGGACCGGTGGCCCCGCCCCAGACGGGCCAGCAGGTCGTGCAGCTCGTCGGGACGCTGGACGAGCAGGCGGGGCTCGATCGGTCCGAGGATGCGGGCGCGTTCTGCCTCGGTCAGGCCGGGGTCGAGCGGCACGGGGAAGACGCCTCGGGCCAGCAGGGCCAAGGTGAGCTCGACGTAGTCGTGGTCGCCCGGCACCAGCAGGGCGACCCGATCTCCTTCGGCCAGTCCACGGACGTCCATGGCGCCATCCAACCGCACCCGCACCGCGAGCGTGAGTCCGCGACAACCGGAGTACGTGCATGGTCATGCCCGTCCCCGTACGACCTCGTCGAAACCCGCTGGAACCGTCTCGGTAGCCTTGTGGGGTGAATGCCCAGCCGTTGTCCTCGCTGTCCTCCGACGACCTCGCGCGCGTGCTCTCCGAGCAGCAGGAGGCCTACGCACGGCTGAAGGAGCGTGGGCTGTCGCTGGACCTCACGCGGGGCAAGCCGTCGTCCGAGCAGCTGGACCTGTCCGACGAGCTGCTGCACCTGCCGAGCCGTGCTCGCGACGCTGCCGGCACCGACGTCCGCAACTACGGGGGCCTGGAGGGTCTGCGGGAGATCCGCGAGATCTTCGCCGAGCTGCTCGGCGTGCGGACCGAGCAGCTCGTCGCTGGCGGCAACTCCTCGCTGTCGATGATGCGCGACTGCCTGGTCGACCTGATGTTGTTCGGGGGCGTGGACTCCCCGCGTCCGTGGAGTCGTGAGGAGAAGGTGAAGTTCGTCTGCCCGGTCCCGGGATACGACCGCCACTTCACGCTGCTCGAGAGCCTCGGCATCGAGATGGTCACCGTCCCGATGCACGAGGACGGCCCCGACGTCGACGCCGTCGCCCGGCTCGTCGCCGACGACGCGTCCTTCAAGGGCATGTGGGTGGTGCCGACGTACGCCAACCCGACCGGCGCAGTCGTCAGCCAGGAGGTGGCCGCCCGGCTGGCCGCCATGCCCACGGCCGCCCCGGACTTCAAGATCTTCTGGGACAACGCCTACGCCCTGCACCACCTGAGCGAGGACGAGGCCAGGAGCGCCGACATCCTGAGCCTGGCCGAGGAGGCCGGGCACCCGCACCGTCCGATCATGTTCGCCTCCACGTCGAAGATCACCTTCGCCGGGGCGGGCGTCGCCTTCCTCGCAGCCTCGACCGAGACCGTGTCGTGGTACCTCCAGCACCTCGGCACCGGCTCGATCGGTCCCGACAAGGTCAACCAGCTGCGCCACGTGGAGTTCTTCGGGTCCGCCGAGGGCGTTCGCCGGCACATGGCGCGGCACCGCGACATCATCGCCCCCAAGTTCGAGGCGGTGGACCGCGTGCTGTCCGAGCGCCTCGCCGGCCTCGGCGTGGCGACGTGGAACACGCCCCGCGGTGGCTACTTCGTCAACCTCGACGTGCTGCCCGGCACGGCCTCGCGCGTCGTGCAGCTCGCCAAGGAGGCCGGCATCGCGCTGACTCCGGCCGGGTCGTCCTTCCCGTACAAGTCGGATCCCGACGACACCAACATCCGCCTGGCGCCCACCATGCCGCCGCTGCCCGAGGTCACCGAGGCCATGGAGGCCGTGGCCACGTGCGTCCTGCTGGCGGCTGCCGAGAAGCTGTCGGCGTGACGGTGCGGGTCGGTCTCACCGGGGGGATCGCCGCGGGCAAGAGCACCGTGTCGGCCATGCTGGCCGACCTCGGCGCGATCATCATCGATGCCGACCTGCTCGCCCGTGAGGTCGTGGCGCGGGGGACCCCCGGGCTCGCCCGCGTCGTGGAGGCCTTCGGCGAAGACGTCCTGACGCCCGAGGGCGACCTGGACCGCCCTGCTGTGGGGCGCCTCGTGTTCGCCGACGAGGACGCGCGCCGCACATTGGAGTCGATCGTGCACCCGCTGGTGTTCGAGCGCATCGTGGAGCTGGAGTCCGGCGCCGGTGCCGACGACGTGGTGGTCCACGACATCCCCCTGCTGGTGGAGAGCGGCCGCGCCGGCACCTTCGACGCGGTGCTCGTCGTCGACGTGCCCCGGGAGCTGCAGCTGGCTCGCCTGGTGCAGGACCGCTCGATGGAGCCCGACGAAGCGACCGCGCGGATCGGGGCACAGTCCTCCCGTGAGGAGCGCCTCGCCATCGCCACGCACGTCATCGACAACACCGGGAGCCGCGAGGACCTGCGCAAGCGGGTCGAGGAGGTCTGGCGCGAGATCACCGGAGCCGTCGCGTGAAGCGGGTCGCCCTGGCCCTGGCCGGCGCCATGCTGCTCGCGGGGTGCTCGGCTCTCTCCGAACCCGACCGCGGTGACGGTCGGCAGGGTCCCGACGGTGTCGAGACCTCGCCGCGTCCGGACCCGGAC
>JAJPEO010000335.1 GCA_021166815.1 Nocardioides sp. | reverse complement strand
GACCACGGACAACAAGGATCGCGTCGAGGCCACCATCCGTGCCTTCTACAGCTACGTCGCCAGCGACAGCGGCGCGTTCCGGCTGGTCTTCGAGTCGGATCTCACCAGCGAACCCGCCGTCGCCGAGCGGGTCGACCGGGTCACCGTCGAGTGCGCCGAGGCGATCGCCGAGGTCATCATGGCGGACACCGGCCTGGGCCGGGAGCCTGCCCGCCTGCTGGCGGTGAGCCTGGTCGGAATGGCCCAGGTGTCCGCGCGGTTCTGGCTGCGCGACGGAGGCTCGATCTCCCAGGACGACGCCACGGCCCTGGTCGCCGCGCTCTCATGGCGCGGCATCGGCGGCTACCCGCTCCACGACTGAACTCCCCCCATCGAAAGGACCCATCCCATGGAGGTCAAGATCGGCGTGCAGCACGCCCAGCGCGAGCTCACCATCGACACCGACGCCACGGCCGAGGACATCTCTGCCCAGCTGGTCCAGGCACTCTCCGAGGAGGGCGTGCTCCGGCTGACCGACACCAAGGGACGCCAGGTGGTCGTTCCTGCCGCCAAGGTGGCCTACCTGGAGTTCGGCTCTCCCGCGGTGGGCACCGTCGGCTTCCGCTGAGTCAGGCGTCGAGCCCCAGCTCGGCCATCCGCTCCGCGTGCCGCTCGGTGAGCCGGGTGAACATCCGGCCCAGCGCCGCCAGGTCGAACCCGGGGCGGTCCACCCCTCCGGTGAGCAGGGCGCTGAGCGCGTCGCGCTCGGCGGCCACGCGCTGGGCCTGCGTGAGCGCCTCGCCCCTCAGGCGCCTGCCCCACAGCGCCAACCGGCCGGCCAGCCGCGGGTCGGCCGCGATGCCGGAGCGCACGGCGTCGACCACGAACTCGGTCTGCCCGGAGTTCTCCAGTGACTCGATGATCACCGCACGGGTGTCGGCATCGAGGTAGGCGGCGACCTCGCGGTAGAAGTCCGCGGCGAGGCCGTCGCCCACGTACGCCTTGATGAGCCCCTCGTAGTAGTCCGAGGGAGCGGTGTGCAGGTGGAAGTCGTCGAAGCCCTGCTGGAAGGCGGCCATCGCCTCCGCCGGGTCGCCGCCCAGCTCGCGGATGCGGGAGCAGAGCTTCTCGAGGTTGGCGAACTCGCCGGCCGCCATCGCGCCGATGGCCATCTTGTCGGCGAGGGTGGGCGCCAGGCGCGCGTCCTCGGCGAGCCGGTCGAACGCGGAGAGCTCGCCGTACGCGATCGCGCCCAGGAGGTCGACCGCCGCCTCGCGGTACTCCTCGTCCGGCACCGGCGACACGGGCGATTCAGTCATGGGCGCAGCCTACCGATACCATCATGGGTACGAGCGCCCCACCGGGAGTGCGCTCACCGTATGTGCGCGGCTGGCTACTTCGACTCATGTCCGGCCGCAGACCCGCCTGACACCTCAGTCGAAGAAAGCGATCCATCGTGACCACCACCTTCCGTGACCTCGGCGTTCAGCCCGAGATCTGCAGCGCGCTCGAGCGCGTCGGCATCACCACCCCCTTCGCCATCCAGGAGATGACCCTCTCGGTCGCCCTGATGGGCACCGACCTCATCGGCCAGGCCCGTACGGGCACCGGCAAGACCCTGGCCTTCGGCATCCCCGTCATCCAGCGCTCGGTCTCCCCCAAGGACCCCGAGTACGCCCAGCTGCCCCAGGGCAAGCCCCAGGCGCTGGTCGTCGCCCCGACCCGCGAGCTCGCGCTCCAGGTCGCCAGCGACTTCGAGACCGCCGCCGCCGACCGCGGCCTGCGCATCCTCTCCGTCTACGGCGGCGTGGGCTACGACCAGCAGCTCGAGGCGCTGGACACCGGCGTCGACATCGTCGTCGGCACCCCCGGCCGCCTCATCGACCTGTCCGACCGTCGCGCCCTGGACCTCTCCCACGTGCACGCGCTGGTCCTCGACGAGGCCGACGAGATGCTCGACCTGGGCTTCCTGCCCGACGTCGAGAAGCTCATCCGCAAGACCCCCGAGACGCGGCAGACCATGCTGTTCTCGGCCACCATGCCCTCGGCGATCGTCGCGCTGGCCCGCATCCACATGCGCAACCCGATGAACATCCGCGCGGAGTCCTCCTACGAGAACGCCACCGTGCCGCTGACCGCACAGTTCATCTACCTCGCCCACGACCTCGACAAGCCCGAGATCATCGGCCGGGTCCTGCAGTCGCGCGACGCGGAGAAGATGATCGTGTTCACCCGCACCAAGCGTCAGGCGCAGCGCGTCGCCAACGACCTCGCCGAGCGTGGCTTCAAGTCCGCCCCGCTGCACGGGGACATGGCGCAGGTCGCCCGCGAGAAGGCCCTCGCCAAGTTCCGTGAGGACAAGCTCCAGGTCCTGGTCTGCACCGACGTCGCGGCACGCGGCATCGACGTGCGCGGCGTCTCCCACGTCGTCAACTACACCTGCCCCGAGGACGACAAGACGTACGTCCACCGCATCGGCCGCACCGGCCGGGCCGGGCGCACCGGCATCGCGGTGAGCCTGGTCGGCATGCGCGAAGGCGGCCTGGTGCGCGCCATCGAG
>JAJPEO010000334.1 GCA_021166815.1 Nocardioides sp. | reverse complement strand
TGGCCGGCGAGCTGCGCCGGGTGCGCGACCTCCCCCAGCGCCTCGCCGAGGCCGCTCGCCTGGGGTTCCGGGTCGCCGTGGTGCCCCGCGACCGCAGCAGCGAGGGCGGCGCCGCCGCGCCCACGCGGGCCCGCATGATCGACGGACTGGAGGTCGTCGAGGCAGACCACATCGCCGGCGCACTGCTGACCCTGGGCCTGAACCGCGCGGATTGAGCGGACCTGCCCCTAGACTCGCCCTGGCGCAGGGAGCGCCGTACGCCCCCCAGGGGCACCAGCTGACGACGGAGGACGCGTGGCCGAGCGGAACGACGACCAGCTGCGGCTGCGCGCCACCCTGGCCTCCATCGCCCCGGGCACCGCCCTGCGCGACGGCCTCGAACGCATCCTCCGGGGTCGCACTGGCGCCCTGATCGTGCTGGGCCAGGACAAGCTGGTCGACTCGATCTCGACGGGCGGGTTCGTCCTCGACGTGCCCTTCACCGCCACCGGGCTGCGCGAGCTGGCCAAGATGGACGGCGCGATCATCGTCGACAAGGACATCACCCGCATCCACCGGGCCGCCGTGCACCTGATGCCCGACCACACGATCCCCTCCGAGGAGACCGGCACCCGCCACCGCACCGCCGAACGCGCGGCCAAGCAGACCGGCCACCCCGTCATCTCGGTGTCGCAGTCCATGCAGATCATCGCCGCCTACGTCGGGCAGATCCGCCACGTGCTCGAGGACTCCGGCCAGATCCTCTCCCGCGCCAACCAGGCGCTGGCCACCCTCGAGCGCTACAAGCTGCGCCTCGACGAGGTGTCCGCCACCCTGTCTGCCCTCGAGATCGAGGACCTCGTCACCGTCCGCGACGTCGCCGTGGTCGCCCAGCGCCTGGAGATGGTGACCCGTATCGCCCGGGAGATCGAGGACTACGTCCTCGAGCTCGGCACCGACGGCCGGCTGCTGTCCCTGCAGCTCGAGGAGCTCATCACCGGCGTCGACGCCGAGCGCGAGCTCGTCGTCCGCGACTACCTCCCCGGCGGCAAGCGCCGCACGGCCACCATCGAGAAGTCCCTCGCCGAGCTCGAGGCGCTCTCCCCCACCGACCTGGTCGACCCCGTCGCGGTGGCGCGCGCGATCGGCCTGGGCCCCGGCGAGCACCTCGACGGCGCGGTCGCGCCGCGGGGCTACCGGCTGCTGGCCAAGGTCCCCCGGCTGCCCGCGACCGTCGTCGACCGCCTCGTCGAGCACTTCGGTGGCCTCCAGCAGCTGCTCTCCGCCGGCATCGACGACCTCCAGGCCGTCGACGGCGTGGGCGAGCTGCGCGCCCGCAGCGTGCGCGAGGGGCTCTCCCGGCTCGCCGAGTCCAGCATCACCGAGCGCTACATCTGAGCCGGCTCAGCCCTCGGAGTTGCCCTCGCCGTCCTGGCCGGGCGTGAAGTCACGGGGCTTGGACTTCTCCTTCTGCGGCTTGGGCTCGGCCGTCTTCGTGACCACGGGAGCCGACGGGGCCACCAGCCTGAACTGCACGTCGGTGGCCTCCCCGCCCAGCGCGGCGGCCTTCACGTGGTAGTAGCCGGGGCGGGCCCAGTCGGTGAAGCGCGAGCACTCCTCGTCGGAGCGACGCGCGTGCCAGGTGACGGCGACCGGAGCGTCCACCGCGCGGCGTACGACGACCTCGCCGGAGGGGATGGAGGCGGGGCACTCCCGGCTGCTCCAGATGTTGTCGTTGCCGGAGGTGATGGTGACCGCGAAGGTCTGCGGAGTCACCTCCCACGTGCACGCCTCGCTGAGGCGGGTGCGCAGGTTGACGGTGATGTCGACCGGCGAGCCGCCGGGGAGCCGGGTGACGGCCGGGGTGGCGACGATGTCGGAGGGCGTGCACTCACCCGAGGGCTCGGCCAGCACCGGCTTGGGCGGTGCGGACTTCTTGCCCTTCCGCGGGGGCGGCGCAGCGGTGGGCCCCTGGAGCGGGGCCGCGGGCGCGGTCGCGGGCTGCGTCGAGGCGGAGGACTGGGTGGCCTGGTCGGCGTCTGCCCCGTCGGCGGACCCGCCCAGGACCCGGGCGATCACCACGACCAGGAGGAGCGGCACGCCGAGCACCACGAGGCGTCGCGTCCAGTAGACCCGGGCGGGCAGGGGCCCTCGCGGACGGACGCTCGCTGACATGGCCCCAACCCTAGGCAGCGCCGCGCCCGGAGCGCGGTAGGCACACCGGCGGCATCCGTCATGCAAACCCGGACCCATGGGTGCGGGTCCGCATGACGCACGACCTACGATCGGCGGCGATGAGCGACCTGCACGAGCCAGTCCTGAGCTGGTACGACCAGCACGCGCGCGACCTGCCCTGGCGCCGCCCCGAGGCGAGCCCGTGGTCGGTGATGGTCTCGGAGTTCATGCTGCAGCAGACGCCCGTGGCGCGGGTCCTCCCCGTCCACGAGGCGTGGCTGGACCGGTGGCCCGACCCGGCGTCGCTCGCGGAGGACCCCGTCGGCGAGGCGCTGCGGATGTGGGGCCGACTGGGCTACCCCCGCCGCGCGCTGCGCCTGCACGCCGCCGCGGTCGCCATCGTCGAGCGCCACGGTGGCGAGGTGCCCTCGGACCACGACGACCTCCTCGCCCTGCCCGGCGTCGGCGACTACACCGCTGCGGCGATCGCCAGCTTCGCCTTCGGCCAGCGCCACGTGGTGCTCGACACCAACGTCCGCCGGGTGCTCGCCCGCGCCGCCGCCGGGGTGGAGCTGCCCTCGGTCTCCCCCACACGGGCCGAGCGGGAGGCCGCTGCCTCGCTGCTCCCCGCCGACGACGCGACCGCCGCGACCTGGGCCGTGGCCACGATGGAGCTCGGCGCCCTCGTCTGCACCGCCCGGACCCCGTCGTGCAGGGCCTGTCCCCTCCTCGACCGTTGCGCGTGGGTGGCAGCCGGTCGCCCGGCGTACGACGGACCCCCGCGGCGCGGCCAGGCCTGGGCCGGCACCGACCGTCAGTGCCGCGGCCGGATCATGGCTGTGCTGCGCGAGTCCGACGGGCCCGTCCACGCCTCCACGGTCGAGGGCGCCTGGGCCGAGACGAGCCAGCGTGAGCGATGCCTGGCGTCCCTGCTCGCCGACGGCCTGGTCGAGCGGGTCGGCGAGCACGCGTACGCGCTCCCCTCCTGACCCGGACGTGGGGCCGGCCCCCCCCCCACGGGCGGGGGGGGGCGGCGGCAGGGGCCGGGACAAGGCCGGAGGCCCCGCCCACC
>JAJPEO010000325.1 GCA_021166815.1 Nocardioides sp. | reverse complement strand
GGTGGTCAACGACTTCTCCGTCGAGGCCGCCGAATCGGTTGCCGAGGAGATCCGCGCGAGCGGGGGTGACGCCGTCACCGCGACCGGCGACGTGGGGGAGCGGGCCGTGGCCGACGAGATGGTCGCCGCCGCACTGCGCCTGGGGTCCCTCGACATCGTCGTCAACAACGCGGGCATGACCCGCGACCGGATGCTGTTCAACCTCTCCGACGAGGAGTGGGACGACGTCATCCGGGTCCACCTGCGCGGGCACTTCCTGCTCACCCGCAACGCCGCCGCCCACTGGCGGGCCAGGCACAAGGAGACCGGCAAGCCGGTCTACGGGCGCATCGTCAACACCGCCAGCGAGGCCTTCCTCTCGGGGTCGCCGGGCCAGGCCAACTACGCCGCCGCCAAGGCCGGCATCGCCGCGCTGACCCTGTCGGCCGCGCGCGGGCTCGGGCGCATGGGCGTGACGGCCAACGCGATCTGCCCCCGCGCGCGCACGGCCATGACAGCCGCCGTGTTCGGCGACGACGAGTCAGGCAAGGAGGTGGACCCGTACTCGCCCGACCACGTCGCGCCGGTGGTCGCCTACCTCGCCAGCCCTGCTGCCGAGCGCATCACCGGTCAGGTGCTCGTCGTCTACGGCGGCATGGTCGCCGTCGTCGCGGCCCCCGTCGTGGAGGAGCGCTTCGACGCCAGCGGCGCGACCTGGAGCGCGGAGGACCTCGACGCCCAGCTCGGCGGGTTCTTCGCGGGGCGCGACCCGGGCACCGGGTTCGCCGCCGACAGCATCATGCAGCTCACCGTCTGACCAGTGAAGGGAACCACCATGGGACGTCTGGCCGGAAAGGTCGCCATCGTCACCGGCGCCGCGCAGGGGCAAGGGGCCGAGATCGCCCGTGCGTTCGTGGCCGAGGGCGCGCTCGTCGAGCTCGCCGACGTCAACGAGGCCGACGGCAAGGAGCTGGCCGAGGAGCTGGGCGAAACCGCCCACTTCACCCGCCACGACGTCACCGACCCCGAGTCCTGGCAACGCCTGGTCGCCGACGTCAACGAGCGCTTCGGCCCGGTCAACGTGCTGGTCAACAACGCGGGCATCCTCCGCTTCGGCGAGATCGACAAGATGTCGCTGGAGGAGGCCCAGCTCGTCTGGTCGGTCAACATCCACGGCTGCTACCTCGGCATGCAGGCCGTGGTCCCCACCATGAAGAAGAACGGCGGCGGCTCCATCGTCAACGCCTCGTCGGTGGAGGGCCTCGGCGGCATGGGCTCGGTGGTGGCCTACTGCGGCTCCAAGTGGGCGATCCGCGGCATGACCAAGGCCGCCTCGCACGAGCTCGGGCGCCGGGGCATCCGGGTCAACTCGGTCCACCCGGGGATGATCGACACCCCCATGACGCGGGTGCACGGCGGTGACGCCGCGATGGAGTACGGCGCCACCAAGGTCCCCATGGGGCGGGTGGGCACGCCGGTCGACATCGCGCCCACCTACGTGTTCCTGGCCAGTGACGAGAGCGGCTACATCACCGGCGCCGAGATCGCCGTCGACGGAGGCGTCACCGCCACCCACGCCTTCGGCGGGTGAGGCAGGGACGGCTCAGCGCAGGATGAGACGTACGGCCCGATCCATGTGTGCCGCGGTCTCGTCGTCGCTCATCCGGCCGGTGACCCAGGCGACCAGGGCGGCCAGCCACACGTCGCCGATCACGCGGGCGACGGCGACGTCCTCGTCGGTGATGTGCTCGACGTCGGGGCGCATGGCCCGGGTGAGGATGCGGGTCAGGGTCATGCCGACGTGGTGGATCTCGGCCTGCGCGGAGCTGTCGGCGAACATGAAGGCGCGGGTCAGCGCCTCGGCGAGCTCGCGGTCGCCCTGCAGGCCGCGGGCCATGCGGCGCAGCACGTGCAGGACGCGGTCGGCGGCGGTGTCACCGGGGATCTCGCGCTGCGCCCAGGCCTGCTCGGCACTCTCGAACTCGCGACCCAAGGCGGTGACGAGCAGGTGGATCTTGGAGGGGAAGTAGCGGTAGAGGGTGCCGAGGGCGACCTCGGCACGGTCCGCCACGGTCCGCATCTGCACGGCGTCGAAGCCGCCGTCGGCGGCGAGGTCGATGGTGGCGTCGAGGATGCGCTTGCGACGCTCGCGCTGGGCCGACGACCCGCCCTCGTCGGAGCCGGTCGACTCGAGGGAGGTGGCGGCGGAGTGGCTGCTCACGGGGGACCTTTCCGGACGACGCTCGTTGTGATCCAGGGAACTCTCGCTGACCGAGAAGTACTGGTCGGTAACCACTGCGACCCCCGGGAAGGTACGGTTGCCGCGAGTGGACATAATAGGAACGCGTTTCACTTTACTGGAAAGGGCGTGCTCAGTTGCGCATTGCCATGCTCTCCTACCGGAGCAAGCCCCACTGCGGCGGTCAGGGCATCTACATCCGCCACCTCAGCCGTGAGCTGGTCCGACTCGGTCACGAGGTCGAGGTGTTCTCCGGCCAGCCCTACCCCGAGCTCGACGAGGGCGTGCGGCTGACCAAGGTGCCGAGCCTCGACCTCTACCGCGAGCCCGACCCGTTCCGCATCCCGAAGCCCAAGGAGTTCCGCGACCTCATCGACGTCGAGGAGTTCCTCACCATGTGCACCGCCGGCTTCCCGGAGCCGAAGACCTTCAGCAGCCGCATCTCGCGGTTGTTCGAGGAGCGTGCCGCCGACTTCGACATCGCCCACGACAACCAGGTGCTCGGCACCGGGATCATGGACCTCGAGGACTACGGCCTCCCGGTGATCGCGACGATCCACCACCCCATCACCGTCGACCGCGAGATCGACCTCGCGACGGCGCCGACGCTGCGCAAGAAGATGTCGCTGCGCCGCTGGTACGGCTTCCTGCGCATGCAGGGCAAGGTCGCGCGCCGCGTGCGCATGGTCCTGACGCCCTCGGAGTCCTCCCGCCGCGACATCGCCCGCGACTTCGGGGTCGACCCCGCGCGGATGAGGACGATCCTGCTGGGCGTCGACGACGTCTTCGCGCCGCCGACCGAGCCGCGCGTTCCCGGCCGCATCCTGGCGATGGCGAGCGCGGACGCCCCGATGAAGGGCATCGCGACGCTGCTCGAGGCCTTCGCCAAGCTCCGCACCGAGCGCGACGTCTCGCTCGTCCTGGTGACGCGTCCCGAGCCCGGTGGGCGCACCGAGCAGCTCATCGACCGCCTGGGCATCGCCGAGCACGTCACGTTCGTCAACGGCGTGAGCGACGACGAGCTGGTCAAGGTCATGGGATCGGCCGAGATCGCCTGCGTCCCGTCGCTCTACGAGGGCTTCTCGCTGCCCACCGCCGAGCTGATGGCGTGCGCCACGCCGCTGGTGGTCTCGCGCGCCGGAGCGATCCCGGAGGTCGTCGGCGCGGACGGCGAGTGTGCCGACCTGGTCACGCCCGGCGACGTCGGTGAGCTCGAGCAGGCGCTGGCGGCGCTGCTCGACGACCCCGCGCGCCGCGAGCGGATGGGCCAGGCGGGCCGTCGCCGCGTCCAGGAGCTGTTCAGCTGGCGAGCCGTCGCCGAGGCGACCGCCGCCGCCTACGAGGAGACCATCGCCGACTTCCGGCGTGAGCAGGAGGAGAACCACCGTGCTGACCGTTGACTTCGACCGCCTGGGCCTGCGCCCGGGCGAGCGCGTGCTCGACATGGGCTGCGGCGCCGGGCGCCACGCCTTCGAGATGTACAAGCGCGGCGCCGACGTCATCGCCTTCGACCGTGACGCCGACGAGCTGGCCACCGTGCGCGAGTGGTTCGCGGCGATGAAGGAGGCCGGCGAGGTGCCCGAGGGCGCCGAGGCCGACGTCAAGGAGGGCGACGCCCTGGCGCTGCCCTTCGCCGACGGCGAGTTCGACCGCATCGTGTGCGCCGAGGTGCTCGAGCACATCCACTCCGACGTCGAGGCCATCAAGGAGCTCGTACGCGTGCTGCGTCCCGGCGGCACGATGGCGATCACCGTGCCGCGCTGGCTGCCCGAGGTCATCAACTGGAAGCTCTCCGACGACTACCACAACGCCGAGGGGGGCCACATCCGCATCTACACCGCGGAGGAGCTGGTCGACAAGGTCACCAAGGCGGGGCGCTTCAACGACGGCACCCCGGGCGAGGCGATGGAGTACCTCGGCCGCGACTACGCCCACGGCCTGCACACGCCGTACTGGTGGATCAAGTGCGCGGTGGGGGTCGAGAACGACCAGCACCCGCTGGCTCGGGCCTACCACAAGCTCCTCGTGTGGGAGATCATGAAGAACCCCAGGACGCTGCAGGTCGCCGGCAAGGTCCTCGACCCGATGATCGGCAAGAGCCTGGTCCTGTACTTCCGCAAGCCCGAGGCCCCCGCGATCAATGCGTCCTGACGTTCCCGAGCTCGAGGGCGTGCTGAGCGCGGCCGAGGTCGCCCGCACTGCCGAGACCATCGCCGAGATGATGGAGCCCACCGGAGCCGTCCCGTGGGCCCCCGGCGAGCACACCGACGTGTGGAACCACGTCGAGGGCGCCATGGCGATGCTCGTCGGCGGGCAGGTCGAGGCCGCCGAGCGTGCCTACGCCTGGGTGCCGACCGTGCAGCGTGAGGACGGCTCGGTGCCGCTCAAGATCGTCGCCGGCGTCGTCGAGGACGCCAGCGGCGAGACCAACATGACGGCCTACCTCGCCGTGGGCGTGTGGCACCACTGGCTGGTGCGGCGCGAGCTGGCGTTCGTACGCCGCTACTGGCCCACCGTGCGCCGTGCCCTGGACTTCGTCGTGGGCATGCAGCTGCCGTTCGGTGGCATCGCCTGGTCGCAGGAGTGGCACGACGGTCGTCCGGCCAAGGTCAACGCCGAGGCCCTGCTGACGGGCTCGGCGAGCATCTTCCACTCGCTCCGGGCCGGTCTCGCGATCGCCGAGCTGCTCGAGGACCCGCAGCCGGAGTGGGAGCTTGCGGCGGGCCGGCTCGCCCACGCGCTGCGGGCCCATCCGGACCGGTTCATGGACAAGTCCCGCTGGTCGATGGACTGGTACTACCCCGTGCTCGGCAGCGCGGTGCGCGGCGAGCAGGGGCGCGCGCTCATCGACGCCCGGTGGGACGAGTTCGTCGTGCCGGGTCTCGGCGTGCGGTGCGTCTCGGACAACGACTGGGTGACCGGCGCAGAGACCTGTGAGCTCGCCATGGCGCTCGACGGGCTCGGGGACCGCGTCCGCGCCCGCGAGATGCTGGAGTCGATGCAGCACCTGCGGCACGAGAACGGCTCGTACTGGACCGGCTGGGTGTTCGACAAGGACGTCCACTGGCCGCACGAGCAGACGACCTACACCGCCGCGGCCGTCGTGCTCGCCGTCGATGCCCTGGCGCACGCGACCCCGGGGGCCGACATCATGCGCGGGGTCACGTTCGGTCCGGAGATCCCGGACCTCCACGGTGACTGTGGCTGCCCCGACGAAGCCTCAGAGCGCGTCGCCGGCGTCGCCGCGCGTGCGCTGTAGCACGCGCATCGACCCCTCGGCGTCGACCTCCTCGAAGGACCCGCTCGCCAGCGCCGGCAGGTAGATGTCCTCGTAGGGCGGGCGGCCGCCGTCGGCCGGGTCGGGGAACACGTCGTGGATCACGAGGACGCCCCCGGCCATCACCCACTGCGGCCAGCCGCGGAAGTCCGCGCGAGCGGGCTCCACGCCGTGACCTCCGTCGATGAAGAGCAGGGACAGGGGAGTGCTCCACCAGCGGCTCACCGCTTCGGAGCGGCCGACGACGGCCACCACGTGCTCCTCCAGGCCGGCCTCGAAGACGGTGCGGCGGAACGTGGGCAGGGTGTCCATCAGGCCCAGGGCGGGGTCGACCAGCGAGGTGTCGTGGTGCTCCCAGCCGGCCTGGTTCTCCTCCGACCCGCGGTGGTGGTCGATAGTGATGACCGTGCCACCCACCTCACGGGCCGCGCCGCCCAGCCAGATGGCCGACTTCCCGCAGTACGTGCCCACCTCCAGCGCCGGTCCGTGGGGCAGGCGACGACGGGCCCAACGGTGCAGCAGCATGCCCTCGGCCTCGGGCATGAAGCCCTTGGCCGCCCGAGCGTGGGGGAGCAGGTCGTCGGGGAGCATGTCGCTGGACGCGGGGTTCTCGGGCACGGGCACGGACACTAGTATGTGGAACACGTTCTAGTTTCGCGAGGGGACCCCGTGGCGATTGGCATCACCGAGGAGCACGTCGAGCTGGGCCGCAGCCTGCGTGAGTGGGCGGCAGGCGCGGACCTCGTCGCAGCCGTACGAGCCGCTGAGGGGGACGCGGACCCGTACGCCAACGGCGAGGGCCTGTCCCGAGCCTGGGAGGGGCTGGTCGACCTCGGCGTCCCGACGATCGGACTGGACGAGTCCCTCGGCGGCGGCGGTGGGAGCATGGCCGACGTCGCGGTGGCCCTCGAGGCCTGTGCGCACGGCCTGGTGCCGGGACCCCTGTGGTCCACGGCCACGGCCGTGGCGGCGCGCCGCGACGACGAGGCGTCGTCACCGCTGCTCGGGGAGGGTGCAGCCGTGGCGATCGCCGCCACTCCTGCGTTGCGCGTCGCCGGGGACCGCCTGTGCGGCGACCTCGCGATGATCTGGGACGCCGCCGGTGTGGCGTACGTGCTGGCGGGCGCGGCGGGAGAGCCCGAGCGCTGGTTCCTGCTGCCCGCGGCCCGCGTCGACCTGGCTCCCGTTGCCGGGCTCGACCTGACACGGCGGGCCGGAACGGCCCACGTCGACATCGCCCTCGCCGACGCGGTGGAGGTCGGCGGCGTGACCGCCGCGCGGGTGCGGGAGATCGCCCTCGCCCTCGCCGCCGCCGAGGCCAGCGGGGTAGCCCGATGGTGCCTCGACACGGCCGTCGCGTACGCCAAGGTCCGCGAGCAGTTCGGTGCCCCCATCGGCAGCTTCCAGGCGATCAAGCACCTGTGCGCGCAGATGCTCGAGACGGCCGAGTCGGTGACCGCCGTCGCCTGGGACGCAGCGGAGGCCCTCGACTCGGGAGACGCCGAGCAGGCCCGCTTCGCGGCCGTCGTCGCGGGGGCCGTCGCCCTCGACGGTGCCGTGCGAGTCGCGCAGGACGCCGTCCAGGTGCTCGGCGGTATCGGGTTCACCTTCGAGCACGACGTCCACCTCTACCTCCGTCGGGCGCACTCCCTGCGCGCCCTGCTGGGCTCGGGCGACGGCCACGCCGAGGTGCTCGCCGGCCTCGCTGCCGCGGGCGTACGCCGCTCCCTGGCGCTCGACCTCGAAGGCCGGGACGCCGACGTCCGCCCCCGCGTGCGAGGGCTGGTGGACCGGGTCGTCTCGGCGGCGGACCCACGCACAGCCCTGGTGGACACCGGCCTGCTGGTGCCGCACTGGCCCGAGCCCTACGGACTGGGGGCCGACCCGCTCACCCAGCTCGTGGTCGACGAGGAGCTGACCGCCGCCGGCGTCGAGCGCCCTGACCTGAAGATCGCCGCGTGGGCCGTGCCGACGATCCTGTCGCACGGCACCGAGGCCCAGCGCGAGCGCTTCGTCCGCCCGAGCCTGGCGGGTGAGCTGCGCTGGTGCCAGCTGTTCTCCGAGCCGGGAGCGGGCTCGGACCTCGCCTCGCTGCGCACGCGCGCGGTGCGCGACGACGACCGTGGGGGGTGGCGCCTGAGCGGGCAGAAGGTGTGGACGTCGCTGGCCCGGTCGGCTGAGTGGGCGATCTGCCTGGCGCGCACCGACACCGAGGTGCCCCAGCACAGGGGGATCACGTACTTCCTCGTCGACATGACGTCTCCCGGGATCGACATCCGGCCGCTGCGCGAGATGACCGGCGACGCGATGTTCAACGAGGTGTTCCTCGACGACGTGTTCGTCCCCGACGACTGCGTGGTCGGTGAGCCGGGGGACGGGTGGCGCCTGGCCCGGACCACCCTCGCCAACGAGCGCGTGGCCATGGCCGGCACCCGTCTCGGCGCCAGCACGGAAGGCGCCGTGGCGGCGCTGCGGGAGGACTCCCCGTCACGCGATCGCGTCCGCGTGGGCCACGCCGTGGCCCTGTCGACCGTGTGCGCGCTGCTCGGCACGCGAACCACCCTCAAGGCACTCTCGGGGCAGGGACCCGGCGTGGAGTCGGCCGTGGCCAAGATCCTGGGAGTGCGCAACCGGCAGGACGCCTCCGAGCTGCTCGTCGACCTGCTCGGCGAGCGGGTGCTGCTGGGCGGGGAGGACGTCGAGCAGGCGCTCCACGAGATGCTCCTCACCCGATGCCTGTCGATCGCCGGCGGCACCACGCAGATCCTGCGCAACGTGGCGGCGGAGCGGATCCTGGGGCTGCCACGCTGACCGGTCCCCGTGGCCGGGGCCGAAGCCCTCAGTCGGTCGCGGGCTGCGCCACCGGCGTGCTGATCTCCTCGGGGGAGACGTCGGCGTCCACGGGCAGGCCGTGGCGCCAGGTGTTCCAGTGCCAGTTGAGGTAGCGCGAGACCGCGCGCACCGCCGAGGCCGACCGGGTCGAGTGGAACACCTCGAAGGCGTGCTGGGCACCGGGCAGCTCGGCGTAGACCACCGAGTGCTTCGAGGTGGCCTTGAGCTTCTCCACGAAGAGGCGGGCCTGGTCGACCGACACGAGCGTGTCGTACTCGCCGTGCAGCACGAAGAAGTCGGGTGCGTCCGGGGTGATCCGCAGGATGGGGGAGGCGGCCTCGTAGACCTCGGGCGCCTCCTGCCAGGTCTTCTGCACGATGCGGGGGGCGAGGAAGGAGTCACGCATGTCCGTGGCGTTCCTCAGGCCCGTCGAGCCCGCCCAGTCGTAGACGCCGTAGAACGGCACTGCGGCCTCCACGTGCGTGTCGGCCTCCTCGAATCCCGGCTGGAACTGGGGGTCGTTGGGCGTCAGGGCCGCGAGCGCGGTGAGGTGGCCGCCGGCCGAGCCGCCGGTGATGGCGAGGTAGCGCGGGTCGCCGCCGTACTCGCCGATGTGCTCGCGGATCCAGGCGATGGCCCGCTTGACGTCGATGATGTGGGCCGGCCAGGGGTTGCGCGGGGCCAGCCGGTAGTTGATGGCCACGCAGATCCACCCCTTGCTCGCCATGAGGCTCATGAGGGGCTTGCCCTGGTCGTCCTTGCTGCCGATCGCCCAGCCGCCGCCGTGGACCTGGAGCAGCACCGGGGCGTCGACGGGCGTCTCGCGCGGCATCCAGATGTCGAGCATGCCGCGTCGGCCGGCGTCGGTGTAGGGGATGTTGCGCACGACCCGGATCCCCTCGGTGTGGAAGTCGAAGGGGTTGACCACCTGGCGCCACGGGCGGCGCAGGTCGGCCGGGCTCGGGGGTGCGTCGAGCTGGTCGACGTAGTCGACTCCCAGCCCCTCGACGAGCGCCTTCTCGGCCACGTCGTTGACGCCCCGGCTGCCCTTGATGAGGCGGGCGATGCCCAGCGTGCTCACGGCCGCCAGGGCGAGCCCTGCGCGGCTGCGCGGGCTGCCCTTGCGCGCGACGTGGAGGGCGGTGTCGACAGCGGAGAGCGTCAGCAGGTGTGGCGCCAGCTCGCTGGAGAACCATCCCGCGGCGAAGGCCGGGATGCCTGCGCGGAACCCACGAGGGGGACGCAGGGCGTTGGCGGTCAGGGCAGCAATGACGGCTTGGCGGCGCAGATATCCCACGGAGCACAATTTACCGGCCGGTACCAGAACTGGAACGCGTTTCACTCGTTGGGACTACCATGCAGAACGTGGAACGCCTGTCCGGCCTCGACGCGAGCTTCCTCTACCTCGAGACTCCCGCGCAGCTCATGCACGTGTGCGGGGTGCTGGTCCTCGACCCGGCGACGATCCCGGGCGGATACTCCTTCACCGCGTTGCGCGAGGAGATCGCCCGTCGCGTCGCCGACGTCCCCACCTTCACCCGCAAGATCCGCAAGGTGCCGCTCGGCCTCGACCACCCCGTGTGGGTCCACGACGAGCACTTCGAGATCGAGCACCACATCCACCGCCTGGCCCTGCCCGACCCCGGCGGGTACGACGAGCTGGTGGAGCTCACCAGCCACTTGGCGGGCCTGCCGCTGGCCCGCTCGCGCCCGCTGTGGGAGATGTGGGTCATCGAGGGCTACGGCGACAAGGTCGTGGTGTTCAGCAAGATGCACCACGCCACGGTCGACGGGGTCTCGGGGTCCAACCTCATCTCCCACCTGTGCAGCCTCGAGCCCGACGCCGCGCCGATCCAGGCCGAGGACGAGCCGCGCCCGTACGAGGCGGCCCCCGGGCGCCGACAGCTGCTCGTACGCGGCCTGGTCTCCCCGGTGACGCGCCCGGTCCTGGCAGCCAGGCTGCTGAGCCCGTCGTACAGCCTGATCGCCAAGACCGTCACGCGCGCCGTTCAGGGCACCGCGATGGCCGCGCCGTTCACGGCGCCCCGCACGTCCTTCAACGCCACGATCACCGCCCATCGGTCCATCGGCTTCGCCGACATGGACCTCGAGGACGTCAGGGCGGTCAAGGACGCCACCGGCACCACCGTCAACGACGTCGTGCTCGCCGTCGCCGGAGGGGCGCTGCGGTCCTACCTCGAGGACCGCGCCGAGCTGCCGGCGACCTCGCTGCTGGCGACCGTGCCGGTCAGCGTGCGCGACAACTCCGTCCGCTCGTCGGGGGCCAACAAGGTCTCCGCGCTCTTCGCCCGCCTCGGCACCGACATCGCCGACCCGCTGGAGAGGCTCGTGGGACTGGCGGTGAGCAACCGCAACGCCAAGGAGCACCAGCGGGCGGTGCCGGCGGACGCGTTGCAGGACTGGGCCGAGTTCGCCGCACCACGCACGTTCGGGCTCGCCGTGCGGGCGTACGCCGGCCTCCGGCTGGCCGAGCGGCACCCGGTGGTGCACAACCTCGTCATCTCCAACGTGCCCGGGCCGCCCTTCCCGCTCTACTTCATGGGAGCCCGCATCGAGGCGCTGATCCCGCTCGGTCCGGTGTTCCACGGCGCGGGCCTCAACATCACGGTGATGTCCAACAACGGCAAGGTGCACGTCGGCGTGATCGCGTGCCGTGACTCCATGCCCGACGTGACCGGCCTGGCCGAGCGCTTCCCGAAGGCGCTGGCCGAGCTGCGGGACGCCGTGGGAGCCTGAGGGGGTCCCTCGTGCACACGTTGACCGGGACGTGCGGCGACCTGGTCGCTCGGGCGGCCGCCTCGTCACACGTCCCGCATGAGGTGTGACGGTGTGGTCGTTGCAGCACCCCGAATCGGCAGGTCCGGTGGACCGAGTCCCGCGGGCGGCCGTGGCCTGAGGGGCGACTACGCCCTCGCGCGGGCCCGGACGGTGTGGACCGCCTCGAGGAAGGCGGGGACGAATACGTCCGCCTCCAGGACGCAGGCGGCGTGTCCGGCGTCGATGTCGTGGATGGTCGCGCCCGGGATCGAGCGGGCCAGGGCCAGCTGGTCGCGCGGCGGCAGCACCTTGTCGCGCCGGGTCACCACGACCGCGGTCGGTACGTCGATGCGGCGCAGCCACGGGTGGGAGTGGTGCCGGCCCAGCGCGGAGACTGCCTGGGCGACCGCCCAGGGGCTGGTGCTGCGGAACTCCGCGAGGGCCCACTGGTGGAGGTCCTCGGCGGGGAGGTCGAGCGCTCCCACGGCCCGGCGCGCCGCGTGCCGCACCGTGCGCGAGTGCGACAGCCCCCGGGTCAGCCCCATGGCGATCTCCATGGACTGGTGGAAGAACAGCTCCTTGGTGCCGTGGCGGAAGTGCCCGATCGTCGCCGCGAGCACGAGGCCGGAGATCCGGTCGGGGTGCTGGCGCCACACGCGCTGGGCGATGATCGATCCCATCGAGTAGCCGGCCACGATGGGCCGGTCCAGGCCCAGCACGTCGATCAGCGCGGCCACGTCGTCCGCGCAGTCGCGCAGGGAGAACGCCTCGGACGTGATGCCCCTCCCGTGCCAGCGCTGGTCCAGCGTGACCACCCGGTAGCGCTCGCTGAGCGGCTCGATCACGGGGAACCAGGTGAGCAGGCCGGTGCAGCCGACGGCATGGAGGAGGACGATCGCCGGAGCGTCCGGAGTCGGCCCCGGGGTGTCGGTCACCCAGGTCTCCCCGCGACCGGGAAGCTCCACCATCCGGCCGGCCGGGATCTTCACACGGGGCAGGGGCACCCGGGCGAGCAGGAGGTCGCGTGGACTGGGCATCCGTGGCTCAGCCGGTGGCGGGCGTGAGGACGCATTCGGCCAGGGCCGGCCGGCGGTCCTCGCCGACGGTGGCGTCGACCACGATGGAGTCGCCCTCGTCCCACGCCTCGACGTGGATGGTCTCGCCCGGGAACACGACGCCCGCGAACCGCGCAGCGAACCCGCCGACGCGGGCGGCGTCACCGTCGAGCATCGCGTCCGTCACCTCGCGCAGCACGATGCCGTAGGTGCACAGGCCGTGAAGGATCGGGGCAGGGAAGCCCGCGCCCTGCGCGAACCCCGGGTCGGAGTGCAGGGGGTTGCGGTCGCCGCACAGGCGGTAGAGCAGGGCCTGGTTCGGCGCCACTCCGTAGTCGAGCGACACGTCGGCGGGCCGGTCCGGCAGCGTGACCGTCGTCGCGTCGCCGCGGGGACCGCCCCAGCCGCCCTCGCCCCGGATGAACATCGAGGACCGTACGGTCCACAGGGCCTCGCCGGACTGGTCGCGCGCGGTGCCCTCCTGCCACAGGACGGCGGCCTTGCCCTTGTCCCAGATGTCGCTGATGGTGGTCGACAGCGTCGCTGTGCCGGAGGTGGGGAGCGGACGGTGCACCGTCACCTCCTGGGCGCCGTGCATGATCGCCTGCAGGTCGAGGTCGCACCCGGGCAGGTCGAGTGGCGGAGGCACGTCGATGTGGAACGTCGGGGCGACGATCCCGAAGGAGGGGAGCACCTGCAGGTGCTCGTCGTCGTTGGTCCACCGCAGGGCGGCGGGGGAGACGTTGTCGCCCGGGCGGGACCCGGCCCCGATGCCCAGGTGGTAGAGCAGGACGTCGGAGGCCGACCACGAGAAGGTGCGATCGGGCAGGCGGGCTCCCAGCGCGACGTCGACGTCGATCGGCATCAGGCGGTCTCCTTCGAGGTCGTGCCGTGGGACGCGAGGTCCTCCGCGGCGAGGTAGCCGAACACCAGGGCCGGGCCGATGGTGGCGCCGGGGCCGGCATAGGTGTTGCCCATGACGGCGGCCGAGACGTTGCCGGCGGCGTAGAGGCCGTCGATGACCGTGCCGTCGGGGCGGAGCACGCGGGCCCGCTCGTCGGTGACCAGGCCGCCCTTGGTGCCGAGGTCGCCCGGCACGATCTTCACGGCGTAGAACGGGCCTTGGTCGATCGCGTGCAGCGACGGGTTGGGCTTGACGGTGGGGTCGGAGTAGTACTTGTCGTAGGCGCTCTCGCCCCGGTGGAAGTCGGCGTCGACGCCGGTGGCGGCGAAGCCGTTGAAGCGCTGGACCGTCTCCTCGAGGGCTCCCGGGGGGACGCCGATCTCGGCGGCCAGGTCGGTGAGGGTGGCGCCCTTGCGGATGACGCCGTCCTTGTACCAGCGCCCGGGGAACGGCTGGCGCGGCGAGAGCCCGGCGAAGAGGTAGCGGTTGCGGTAGCGCTGGTCGATGATCATCCAGGCCGGGACCGCGCTCGGGCCCTTCTCGTGGGCGGCGTACATCGCGTGGGTGGCCTCGACGTAGGGGAGCGCCTCGTTCATGAAGCGCTGGCCGGCCGAGTTGACGATGATCGACCCGGGCAGGTTGCGCTCGGCGAGGCAGAACCACGGTCGCCCCGGGAGCGGGATCGTCGGTCCCCACCACGCGTCGTCCATCAGGTCGGTCGCGGCGCCGATGGCGATGCCGGCCTCGTGGCCCTTGCCCGTGTTGCTCCGGGCGCCGGTGGACCAGCCCGCCTCCGTGGGCTGGGGGAGGTACTTCTCGCGCAGCTCCTGGTTGTGCTCGAACCCGCCGGAGCCGAGGATCACCCCGCGACGGGCCCGGACCTCGTGGTCGGCTCCCGCGTGCGTGACCCGCACGCCGACGACGCGACCGCCCTCGGTGAGGAAACCGGTCAGCTCGGTCTCGTACACCACAGGCACCCCTGCGTCGACCAGGCCCTGGCGCAGGCCGATGGCGATGGCGTTGCCCATGGCGTACATCCGCTGCCCGCGCAGCAGGCTGATGATGCGGCGTACGAGGACCTTGGCCATCGTGACCGGTCCGCGCAGCGTGCGCAGGCCGAGGCTGATCTTCCGGAAGTCGGCCTGGGTGACGATCATGTTGGCGGGTGCCTTGGTGTAGGGCTTGGTGAGCCTCTCCAGCTCATCGCCCAGGAACCGGGCGTCCATCGGGACGGGCTCCACCGAGCGTCCGCGGGCACGGCCGCCCGGCTGCTCGGGCAGGTAGTCGGAGTACTCGGGCACCCACGTGAAGCGCACCGGTGTGCGGGCCTTGATGAAGTCCATGACCTCGGGCCCGCGGTCGATGTAGGTGTCTCGGCGCACCTTGCTGGCAGCCTCGCCGACGATGGCGTCGAGGTAGCGCTTGGCCTCCTCGGCGTCACCCGGGTCGACCTGGCCGGCCTCGAGGAGGGCGTAGTTGCCGGGGATCCACACGCCTCCTCCGGACCGGGCGGTGGAGCCGCCGAAGGAGTCGCTCTTCTCGACCACGACGGTCTCCAGGCCGTGGCGGGCGGCGGCTGCGAGCGCAGCCGACATGCCGGCGCCGCCGGCGCCGACCACCACGACGTCGACCTCGGTGGGCAGGGGGGTGTTCATGCAGAAAAATGTAACAGGTTCTAGTATGTTTGCGACGAGGCCCCCCGGGTTCGTGGACAAGAAAATAGAACGTGTTCTACTATGGGGCCATGACCACCTCGCAGGGCGTCCTCGACGCCGTACGTGACCTCCTCCCGGGCTTCCGCGAGCGCGCCGACGAGGCCGAGCGCCTCCGGCAGGTGCCGGAGCAGTCGGTCAAGGAGCTGGAGGAGGCCGGGATGTTCCGGATGCTCCAGCCCCAGCGGTACGGCGGGCTCGAGGCCGACCCGGTCGACTTCTTCACCGCGATCAAGGAGATCGCCGCGGCCGACGCCTCGACGGGCTGGATCTCCTCGGTCGTCGCGGTCCACCCCTGGCAGATCGCACTGGTCGCCGACGAGGCGCAGCAGGCGGTGTGGGGCGCGGACCCCAACGTGCGCGTCTCCTCGTCCTACGCGCCCACGGGCAAGGCCGTGCAGACCGAGGGTGGCTACCTGCTCTCGGGCAAGTGGTCCTTCTCGTCGGGCTCGGCCCACTGCGCCTGGGTGCTGCTCGGCGGCCTGGTCTTCAACGCCGAGGGCAACGTCGTGGACTTCAAGACCTTCCTCGTCCCGCGCGAGAAGTACGAGATCGTCGACGTCTGGAACGTCGTCGGGCTGCGGGGCACTGGCTCCAACGACATCGTCGTGGCGGAGACCTTCGTGCCCGAGGAGTTCACACTCTCCATGAGCGAGACCGGCCGGTGCTACGGCCCGGGCCAGGCGGTCAACACCAACAACCTCTACAAGCTGCCGTTCCACTCGCTCTTCACCACGACGATCACCACTCCGATCATCGGCATGGCGTCGGGTGCGTACGAGGAGCACGTCGAGATGCAGCGAAGCCGCGTGCGGGCGTCGTACATCGGCGAGAAGGCGTCCTCCGACCCGTTCGCCGCCGTGCGCATCGCGCGTGCCGGCAGCGAGATCGACGCGGCCTGGGCGCTGCTGATGAACAACCTGCGTGAGGAGATGGCCCACGTCGAGCGGGGCGAGAAGATCCCGCTGAAGCTGCGCCTGCGGGTGCGCCGCGACCAGGTGCTCGGCACCCAGCGCGCCATCGACGCCATCGACGCGCTCTTCGAGGCCTCCGGCGGCCGTGCCCTCGCCGAGGGCACCTACCTCCAGCGCGCCTGGCGCGACGCCCACGCTGGTCGCGTGCACGCCGCCAACGACCCGGAGCGGGCGCTGAAGATGTACGGCGACCTGGAGTTCGGCCACAAGATCGACCCGGGGATGTACTGAGCGCATGACGGTGAGCAAGGAGAGCCTCCAGCAGAGCGCCGAGGTCAACGGCACGACGATCACCTGGTACGAGATGGGCGCACCCCGGGAGGAGGTCGGTGGAGGCCTGCCCCTGGTGATGCTGCACGGCGGCGGACCGGGCGCCTCGGCGTGGTCGAACTTCGGCTCGGCGCTGCCGGGCTTCGCGGAGTCGTTCCGCACGATCCTGGTCGACCAGCCCGGCTTCGGCGCCTCCGGCCGCCCCGACGTGGTGGGCAACTACTACCGGCACTCGGCCGGCTACGTCCTCGGACTGCTCGACCACCTCGGCATCGACCGGGTCCACCTCCTCGGCAACAGCCTCGGCGGCGGCACCGCGATGCGCCTGGCGCTCGACCACCCGGACAGGGTCGGGCGACTCGTCCTCATGGGACCGGGCGGGCTGTCGCTCAACCTCTTCCACGCCGACCCCACCGAGGGCGTGCAGCGGCTGATGGAGTTCGGCATGAACCCGTCGCGCGAGGCGCTGCGCGCCTTCATCTCGACGATGGTCGTCAACCAGGACCTCGTCACCGACGCCCTGGTGGAGGAGCGTTTCGCCGACGCCACCGCGCCCGGCGCCCACGACGCCATGCGGCAGATGGGCATGTCGTTCTGGAACCCCCAAACGGCCGAGGACGGCATGCTCTGGCGCGAGGCGCACCGCCTGCGCAAGCACACCCTCCTCACCTGGGGCCGTGAGGACCGGGTCAACCCGCTCGACGGCGCGATGGCGGCGTTGAAGCTGATCCCGAAGGCGTCCCTGCACGTCTTCCCCCACTGCGGGCACTGGGCGCAGGTCGAGGCTGCGGACGAGTTCCGCGAGGTCGCGACCGCGTTCCTGGCCCGGCACGCCGAGAGGAACAAGGCATGAGCATCGACATCAAGTCCATGGGCTACATCCGCGTGGCCAGCACCGACCTGCCGGCCTGGCAGCAGTTCGCAGAGAAGGTGCTCGGCCTGGCCGCCGGCCGTGGCCCGACGGAGGGCAACCTCTACTACCGCATCGACCAGGTGTCGGCGCGACTCGTGGTCTTCCCGTCCGACCGCGACGAGCTGTCCGCCACGGGCTGGGAGCTCGCCGACCACGTCGCCCTGCAGCAGGCGCGCGAGCACCTGGCTGCGGCGGGGGTCGACTTCGAGGAGGGCTCCGCCGAGGAGCTGGCCGAGCGCCGCGTGCAGGAGCTCATCCGGTTCCGTGACCCGTGGGACAACGTGTTCGAGCTCTTCCACGGCATCACGTACGAGTCGCGTCCGGCGGTCACCCCGTACGGCGCCCAGTTCGTCACCGGCGACCAGGGGATGGGGCACATCGTGGTCCCCGTCGGCGACGACGAGGAGGCCCTGCGCTTCTACCGCGACGTGCTCGGCTTCCGCCTGCGCGACTCGATGTCGATGCCGGGGGAGTTCGTGGGCAAGGAGCCCGGCTCCAAGGTGTGGCTGCGCTTCCTCGGGGTCAACCCGCGTCACCACTCGCTGGCGTTCCTGCCGATGCCCAACCCCGCCAAGTGCGTCCACGTGATGCTCGAGGTGGATCGACTCGACGACGTGGGCCGCGCCCTGGAGCGGGTCCGCAAGTACCAGGCGCCGCTGTCGGCCACGCTGGGTCGTCACATGAACGACGAGATGGTGTCGTTCTACGTCAAGAGCCCCGGCGGGTTCGACATCGAGTTCGGCTGT
>JAJPEO010000306.1 GCA_021166815.1 Nocardioides sp. | reverse complement strand
AGCTCACGGAGCTTCTTGACGTCGGCGGCGGTGAAGTTGGCCATGGTCCTTCTTCCTGGAAGTCGATGGGGTGGGGTGGGAGCAGAACGGGCCGCGAAGCACTCGCGGCCCGTTCGGCATCAGTCCTGGGTCGGAGCGGCCTCGGCGGGAGCCTCCGCGGCGGGAGCCTCCTCGGTGACCTCGGCGGCGGGAGCCTCAGCGGCGCCCTCGGAGGCAGCGCCGGTGGACTCGGCCGCGGGGGCCTCGGCGGTCTCGTCGCCGCCGGTGGCCTCGACGGCCGCCTTCTCGGCGTCACCCTCGAGGAGCTCACGCTCCCACTCGGCGAGGGGCTCCTCGGCGCCCTGGCCCTCGGCCTTGCCACCGGAGCGGGCGATGAGGCCCTCGGCGACGGCGTCGGCGACGACGCGGGTCAGCAGGCCGACCGCGCGGATGGCGTCGTCGTTGCCCGGGATCGGGTAGTCGACGTGGTCGGGGTCGCAGTTGGAGTCGAGGATGCCGATGATCGGGATCCGCAGCTTGCGGGCCTCCTCGACGGCCAGGTGCTCCTTGTTGGTGTCGACGATCCACACGGCGGAGGGGACCTTCGACATCTCGCGGATGCCGCCCAGGGTGCGGTCGAGCTTGTCGCGCTCCCGCTTCATCTGGAGCAGCTCCTTCTTGGTGCGGTTGGAGCCCGCGACGTCGTCGAAGTCGATCTCGTCGAGCTCCTTGAGGCGGTTGATCCGCTGGTGCACCGTCTGGAAGTTGGTGAGCATGCCACCGAGCCAGCGCTGGTTGACGTAGGGCATGCCCACGCGGGTCGCCTGCTCGGCGATGGCCTCCTGGGCCTGCTTCTTGGTGCCGACGAACATCACGACGCCGCCCTTGGCGACGGTCTCCTTGACGAACGCGTACGAGCGGTCGATGTAGGACAGCGACTGCTGCAGGTCGATGATGTAGATGCCGTTGCGCTCGGTCATGATGAAGCGCTTCATCTTGGGGTTCCAGCGGCGGGTCTGGTGTCCGAAGTGGACACCGCTCTCGAGCAGCTGGCGCATGGTCACGACTGCCATGGTGTTCTCCTGTGTCGCGGAGCCGCCCGCCGACGTGCCCGACCTTCGACAGGTCGAGCCGACGCACGGTCTCCAGTGTGGGTTTTCAGTTGCTGCCCCCGGCGGGTGCCGGTGGCCCTGACGCTCGCGCGTGATCCGATCCGCCTGGCTCCGAGGAGCAGGTGGAACTGAGGACCAGCGCCCACGGGCGGTCGGGACCAGGTGCATCCCGTCGCGGTCTGCGAGCGTGCGAAGTCAGTCCCGGAGGACTGCTGCCGGCCATCGTATGACACCGGGCCCCCGCGGGCGAATCACTGGACGGCCCCTCCACCCCCGCCTGGCCGAGCCTCGACGACCAGGTGCCGTCCACAGGCCCCACGGCGGCCGACGTGTCCACAGCCGGTGCGGCCCGGGCTCGCCGCCGGCGCGGCCCCCCCGGCACTCTGGCCGGGTGCCCCGATCCCTCGTCCTCGCCCTGGCGACCGCGCTCGCCCTGGCCGCCGCGCCGGGTACGCCGAGCCCCGCTGCACCGACGCCGCCCGCGCTCCTGCCGGTTGCGGGCTCGGCGCCGACGGGCGTGTGGCCGCTCGTCCCGGATCCGGAGGTGGTCGAGCACTTCGCGCCGCCCTCGGTGGCCTGGCAGGCCGGTCACCGCGGGGTCGACCTCGCCGGGTCGCCGGGTCAGGACGTGCGTGCGGCCGCGGCAGGACACATCGGCTTCGCCGGGTCGATCGGCGGCAAGCCTGTCGTCACGGTGATCCACGGCGGCACACGCACGACGTACGAGCCGGTGGTCGCGCTGGCGCGACGCGGCCAGGAGGTCGCCGCGGGCGAGCCGATCGGAAGGCTGGTGACTGTCGGCAGCCACTGCTTCCCGGACACCTGCCTGCACTGGGGGCTCCGCGAGGGCGAGCAGTACCTCGATCCCCTGTCCCTGGTGGGCGGCACCCGGGTCCGGCTCCTGCCACTGTGGCGCACCGAGCCGGCGCCGGCGTCTCGCACCCGCGGCGAGAGGGCCACGCCCCTGGAGCACTGGCGCTCCCCCCTCGCCGCCTGGGGTGGGCGCAGGTCGGGCCCTCAGGCGCGGGGATGAGCCTGCTGGTAGGCCTTGCGCAGCCGGTCGGTCGTGACGTGGGTGTAGAGCTGGGTCGTGGCGAGGCTCGCGTGCCCGAGCAGCTCCTGGACCGAGCGGAGATCGGCCCCGCCTTCGAGGAGGTGGGTCGCTGCGCTGTGCCGCAGGCCGTGCGGGCCGATGTCCGGGGCACCCGGCACGTCGGCGATGCGACGGTGGACCACCTGGCGCACGACCCTGGGATCCACACGTGCCCCGCGCGCCCCCAGGAACACCGCCGGCCCAGAGCGGTCGGTGGCCAGGGCCGGTCGTCCCGACGCCAGCCACCGGTCCAGCGCGCGACTGGCCGGCAGGCCGTACGGCACCGACCGCTCCTTGCGGCCCTTGCCCAGCACCCGCACGACGCGACGGCCGTGGTCCACGTCGTCGACGTCGAGGCCGACGAGCTCGCCCACCCGCAGGCCGGTGGCGTAGAGGAGCTCGAGCATGGCCACGTCGCGCAGGCCGAGCGGGCTGTCGTCGTCAGCCAGGTCGGCGGCCGACCGGATGAGCGCCTCCGCCTCGTCGACGCGCAGGACCGAGGGCAGGGACTTGTGCTTGCGGGGTGACCCCAGTGCGGCTCCCGCGTCGGCCTCCGCGCGCCCGGTGCGTGCGAGCCACGCGGTGAACACCCGCGCGGCGGTGGCGCGACGGGCCATGGTGGTGCGGCTTCGCCCGGTGGACTGCTGTCTCGCGAGCCAGCTGCGCAAGGTCCGGAGGTCGAGCTCGCCCGCCTGCGTCAGACCCATGCGGGAGGCGTGCTCGAGCAGGCCGGCGACGTCGCCCATGTACGCGCGCACCGTGTGGGGGGTGAGGTCACGCTCGGAGACGAGGTGGCGCTCGTAGTCCGCGAGCACCCGCGCCATCGCCTCCGGCAGCACCTCCTCCTCGCTCACGTCACTCATCGTAGGTGCGCGCGGGGCCGCTACCCGGGACCAGCGAGTCGCCAGCCGCACTCGGCGTACTCGACGAATCCAGCTTTGCTGAGCCGGTGCAGCGCGTTGTCGGTGTCGCGGGGGTGCAGGGCGACGAGGTGGGCGATCGAGGTGACCGGGGCAGGTTGGGACACGGGGACGGCCTCGAGCACGCGAGCGTCGCCGCGCGTGAGGCTGTCGCGGGGCCGCTCGGCACCGCGCGGCTCCTCGACGAGGTGCTCCCCGGACGCGCCGAGCATCTCCAGCACGTGCTCGCCGCTCGAGACCAGCACCGCTCCCCCCGTCCGGATCCGCTCGTGCACGCCCTGGGAGGAGGCACTCGTGACCGGACCTGGCACGCCCATCACCTCCCGTGACATCTGGTCGGCCCAGTTGGCCGTGTTGAGGGCGCCGCTGCGCAGCGCCGCCTCCACGAGGACCGTGCCGCTCGTCAGGGCCGCGATGACCCGGTTGCGGGCGAGGAACCGCTGCCGCGTCGGTGACGAGCCGGGCGCCTGCTCGGAGACGAGCGCGTGCTCACGCGACAGGTGCCACAGCAGCGGAGCGTTCTCGAGCGGGTAGACCCGGTCGAGGCCGCAGGAGAGCACGGCGAGGGTACGGCCGCCCGCCGCCAGCGCCCCGGCGTGGGCAGCCGCGTCGATGCCGATCGCGCCACCGGACACGACGGTGAAGCCGGCACGGGCCACGCTCCGGGCGATGCCGTCGGTGGCATGGGTGCCGTAGACCGTCGAGGACCGCGACCCCACGATCGCCACCGACTCGTCGAGGCGGTCCAGCGTGAGTGGACCCCGCACCCACAGCCCCACGGGCTCGCCGCCGAGCCCCTGGACCCGAGGAGCCTCGAGGTCCGACAGCCGCTCCGGCCACTCCGGGTCGCCGGGGACCACGAAGCGGATGCCGAGGGCGTCGGCACGCTCCATCTCCCGTGCCGGGTCGACCGCGGCGATGCGGGTGTGGAGCGCGCTGTCGCGCTTGGGCTGACGCTGCGCCTCGACGGCGCCCTGGGCGCCGAGCTGGCGCACGAGGCTCGCATTGGTGGGGTCGCCCGGCTCGCAGGCATGGCTCAGCACCACCCGAGCGAGCCGCTCAGGCTCGGGGACCGGCTGCATCGACGCGGTCACGACGCCCACGCCCGGACGAGATCGGTGGCCAGGGAGCGGGAGCTGTCGCTGGAGCGGAGGACCAGCGCGGCCTGGACCTCGCGCTCGCCGGGGACGTCCAGGCCCAGGACGTCGGCGACCGACCAGGCCAGTCGGTGCACCCGGGTCACCCCCCGTCGGCTGAGGACTCCCGCGGCGAGCTCGGAGTCGATGAGGGCCTGGCCCTCACGAGGGAGCGGCCATCGTTCGGCCAGCACCGGACCCGGAGCCGCGGAGTTGAGGTGCCAGCGGCAGCCGGCGTACCTGCGCGCCTGGCGTGCTCGCGCGGCGCTGACCCGTTCGCGAACGGTGGCGGAGTCCTCGCCGGACGCAGACGGGAAGCGACGTGCCGGCTCGGGCCGCACCTCCATCCAGATGTCCACGCGGTCGACGATGGGGCCCGAGAGCTTGCGGGTGTACTGCTGGCGCATCAGCGCCGAGCAGTCGCAGGCCGTGCCCGTGCCGAAGAAGTTGCCGCACGGACAGGGGTTGGCGGCGAGCACCACCAGCGAGCGTGCCGGGAAGGTCGCGTGCTCCTCCCCGCGGGAGATCGTCACCTCGCCTGACTCCAGCGGCTCGCGCAGGGCCTCCACCACGTCGCTGCGGAAGTGGACGAACTCGTCGAGGAAGAGCACCCCGTGGTGCGCCAGGCTCACCTGGCCGGGTCGGACCCGGCCGTTGCCACCACCGAGCACGCTGACCGCGCTGGCGCCGTGGTGGGGCGCGAACCACGGCGGGCGCCGCACCAGCCCACCGGAGTCCGCGAGCAGGCCGGCGACGGAGTGCAGGGCGCTGACCTCGAGGGACTCCTCGACGGTGAGGTCGGGGAGGATCGTCGGGATCCGCTCGGCGATCGAGGTCTTCCCCACGCCGCGCGGCCCGATCATCATCATGGGGTGGCCGCCCGCAGCCGCGACCTCCACCGCGAAGCGGACTTCGTCGAGGCCGTCCAGCTCGGCCATGTCGACGTCGGCCAGCCGGCCCTCGCCGCGCCAGGTGCCGAGGCGGATGGCCGACAGGTCGGCGACCGGCTCGGCCTCGGGCACCTCGACCCCGATGAGGTGGGCGATCACCTGGTCGAGCGAGCGCAGCCCGAACACCGAGACCCCGGGGACGAGGGCGGCCTCGGCAGCGTGGGGCTCCGGGACCACCACCCGGGTGAACCCGCGACGTGCAGCCGCGATCACCATCGGCAGCACGCCGTGGACCGGCCGCAGCGCCCCGTCGACCGCGAGCTCCCCGATGAAGACGTGGTCCCCCAACGCCTCCGGGGTGAGCGCGGCCTCGTCACGGTCGGCCGCCATGATCGCCAGGGCGATCGCGAGGTCGAGGTGGGTGCCGCTCTTCGGCAGGTCCGCAGGGGCGACCAGCACCGTCACCCGCTTGGTGGCCGGCCACCGCCCGCGACTGTTGTTGATGGCCATCCGGACCCGGTGCGCGGCCTCGGTCACCGACTTGTCCACACGTCCGGTCATCGTGACTCCCACGACGCCGGGCGAGACGTCGGCCTGCACGTCGACCAGGTGCCCCTCCGCACCGCGCAGCACGATCGTGCGGGCCGTGGCGAAGCTCATCAGCCCACTCCCCTGACGTGCTCGATGGACACGGGGCCCCGGCGCGGTGCCAGCACCCCGACGAGGTCGACACGCAGGTCGTCGGGGCGGGCGGAGTGCTCCCGGAGCCAGCGGTGTCCCAGCCACTGCAGTCGCTGCACCTTGCGTGGGTCGACAGCCTCCAGCGGCGCGCCGAAGGCCACGGACGTGCGGGTCTTGACCTCGCAGATGACCAGGACGTCGCCCTCGCGCAGGACGAGGTCGATCTCCCCCAGCTCACAACGCCAGTTGCGGTCGAGGACGACCATGCCCTGACGGGCCAGGTGGCGTGCGGCGTGGGCCTCGCCCCACGCGCCCAGCCGACGCCGGTGCTCGGCTGTGGTGGGACCCTCCGGGTCCGGGGACGTCGTCGCTGGCATCGGAAACCTCCTGTCGTGGAGGCTCCAGCCCAGCGCAACCTCGCAGGTCGGCGCGATCCCCGGACGCCGGGCCTGTGGACGACGCCGCCACGGCCACGGCTGTGGACAGTTCCGGGCCTGTGATCAGTCCTCGGGCGGCGCGATGTCCTGGGGGGCGAGCTCCTCGACGTTGACGTCCTTGAAGGTCAGCACCTTCACGGTCCGGGCGAACCGGGCGGGACGGTACATGTCCCACACCCAGGCGTCGTTCATGGTGACCTCGAAGAAGACGTCACCGCTCTCCGCGCGCGCCTTCACGTCGACCTGGTTGCACAGGTAGAAGCGCCGGTCGGTCTCCACGACGTACTTGAAGATGCCGACGACGTCGCGGTACTCGCGATAGAGGGTGAGCTCCATCTCGGTCTCGTACTTCTCGAGCTCCTCGGCACTCATGCGCCCTCCTCCGCGATCAGGGCCCCAGCGGGGTCGGTCACGAGACTAGTGGCCGGCTCGAGCCCAGCCGCGCGCCGCACGTTGACGAAGCGCATCCGATGCACCGGCGAGGGCCCGTGCTCGGCCAGGGCTGCCGAGTGGGCGCCCGTGATGTACCCCTTGTGGGTGCGGAAGTCGTACGCGGGCCACTGCTCGTCGAGCTGGTCCATCAACCGGTCGCGAGTCACCTTGGCGACGACCGACGCCGCCGCGATGCACGCAGCCACGCGGTCGCCCTTCCACACCGCCAGTCCGGGCGCTCCCAGCCCGTCCACGGGGAAGCCGTCGGTCAGCACGTAGCTGGGACGGACCTCCAACCTCGCCACCGCCCGCCGCAAGGCCTCCAGGTTGGCCACGTGCATGCCGAGCCGGTCGCACTCGTCGTGCTCGACCACGACCACGGCCCAGGCCGTGGCGCGGCGTACGACCTCGGCATAGACCCGCTCGCGCGCGCGTGCGGTCAGGAGCTTGCTGTCGGCCAGTCCGGGGATGACCCCGGCACGCCCCGGCGGGAGGATGACGGCGCCCGCCACCAGGGGCCCGGCGCACGCTCCGCGACCGGCCTCGTCCACTCCCGCGACGGGGTCGAGTCCGGCTCGGCGCAGGGCGCGCTCGTAGCCGTAGATGCCGGCATCACGCCGGATGGTCACGCCACTGGGAAGCTGGCTCATGACGGGTCGGAGAGGTCCTCGAAGGCGTCGGGGCGGGTCACCCAGGTGAAGCGGTCTGCTGGCCAGAGCAGGACGAACACGCGGCCCACGACGAGATCGTTGCTGATGAACTCCCCGCCAGGGACGCAGTCGGTCTCCTGGGCAGGACGACACATGTGGGCCGAGGAGTCCTCGGAATTGTTCCGGTTGTCGCCCATGACGAAGACGTGTCCCTCGGGGATGGGACCGGTCTTCCAGTTGCGTCCGCACCCGTTGACCCGGGGACCGTCGCACGCGGTGTCGCCCAGGACGTACTCGGAGCTGTCGAGCGGTTCGCCGTTGACCAGGAGCCGGCCCTCGGCGTCGCAGCACTCGATGGTGTCGCCCCCGACGCCGATGACGCGCTTCACGAGGTGGCCACCGGTGGGGTACAGCCCGACCTTGGACATCGCCTTGGCGAGCGGGTTGGTCGGACCTGCGGTGTCCACCGCGGCGAGCCAGCCGCCGGGATCCTTGAACACGACCACGTCACCGCGCTCCGGCTCACCGCCACCCCAGTAGGAGACCTTCTGGATGAGGATGCGGTCGTTCTGGATCAGCCCGGGCTCCATCGACTCCGAGGGGATGTAGAAGGCCTGCACGAAGAAGGTCTTGATGACGACGGCGAGCACGAGGGCGACGCCGAGGAGCAGGATGGTCTCCAGCCACAGCGGCAGGTGCTTCTTCGCCTTCGTCGCCCGCACATGCGACGACCGCGGCCCGTCGTCGCTGGTCGGAGCAGACGAAGGACCGCGGTCGTGTGAAGTCACGCGATGAGACTAACCAGTGGATGGTCGGTATCAGGCCTCGCGACGCTCCTTGATCTTGGCGGCCTTGCCGCGCAGGTTGCGCAGGTAGTAGAGCTTGGCGCGGCGCACGTCACCCCGGGTGACGACCTCGATCTTCTCGAAGATCGGGGAGTTGAGCGGGAAGGTGCGCTCCACGCCCACGCCGAACGACACCTTGCGCACCGTGAAGGTGCGGCCGACGCCGGCACCGTGCATGCGGATGACCACGCCCTGGAAGACCTGGACTCGCGAGCGGCTGCCCTCGATGACCTTGACGTGGACCTTGATGGTGTCACCGGCACGGAAGGCCGGGACGTCGTCGCGCTTGATGGAGTTGCCGAGCTCGGCAATGGCGTTGGTCATGATGCTCCTCGCGGGCGCCACAGGTCAGCCGCGGAATCTCAGGTGTGGATGATCCGGTTGGTCCTACGCAGCGGCCGGGCCGACGCGCCCCCTGTGGCAGGTGCGGTGCGGCAGACCCCCGGCGTGTGTCTCCGGGCGGTCCTGGCCTAGGACGGACCAAGGCACGAGTCTGCCAGAGGCTCCGGCTCAGGCGGAAATCCGCCTCTTGGCCAGGCGGACGACGCCTGGGGACGGCGACCCGTCGGGTCGGTAGCCGGCCTTCTTGTAGCGGCGCAGGTTGCGCGTCGACCCGGCGCCGGTGAAGAGCTCGTACGCCGTGGCCTCCGACGGCGCGGCCGACTCGATGGCCTCCAGCAGCCACCGGCCGAGACCCTGGCCCTGCAGGTCGGGCGCCACCATGAGACGACCGATGTCCCAGCGGCCGGTCTCGGTGAGCCTGCCGCGGACCGCGCCCACCAGTCGGCCGCCGCGGTGGGCGACCAGGACCGTCCACTCCCCCAGCCACTCCTGCACCTGCTCGAGCGACTCGTGCAGGGCAGGGATCTCGACATCGGGGTTGTCCTGCTGCTCCGACACCCAGCAGGCCCGTTGCAGCGTGAGGACCTCCCCCGCGTCCGCCGGCAGGGCCGCGCGCAGCACAGGACGGTCGGGGACGTTGCTCGCGTGCACGAGGTCGGGCCGGCGCTCGGCAGTGCGGCGTACGCGCTGCTCGTGACGCCAGGCCGCGATCCGACCGTGGTCGCCCGAGAGGAGGACGTCGGGGACCTCGCGCCCGCGCCAGGACGGCGGCTTCGTGTAGACGGGGTACTCGAGCAAGCCGTCCTCGTGCGACTCCTCCACGAGGGACTCGGCGTTGCCCATGAAGCCGGGCAGCAGCCGGACGACCGCCTCGGTGATCGCGAGCGCTGCGACCTCGCCGCCGTTGAGGACGTAGTCGCCCAGCGAGATCTCCCGCACCTCGCCGAGCGTCGCCGCGTGGTCGATGACGCGCTGGTCGATCCCCTCGTAGCGGCCGCAGGCGAACACCAGGTGCTCGTGCGTGCTGAGCTCGCGGGCCAGGTCCTGGTCGAAGGGCTGGCCGCTCGGGGTGGTGAAGATGATCGTCGCGCCGGGAGCGACCTCGTCGAGCGCCTCACCCCACGGCTCGGGCTTCATCACCATGCCGGCACCGCCACCGTAGGGCGTGTCGTCGACCGTGCGGTGCCGGTCATGGGTCCACCCGCGCAGGTCGTGCACGCGGAGGTCGAGCAACCCCTTGTCCCGAGCCTTGCCCGGCAGGCTCAGCTCGAGCGGGGCGAGGTAGTCGGGGAAGATCGAGACGACGTCGATCCTCATGCGTCCTCGTCGGGGAAGGGCGACACCAGCCCGGGTCGGTCGGCGACCACGACGCGGCCACCGGCGAGGTCCACCTCGGGCACCAGCGCGCTGACGAACGGCACCAGCGCGTCGCGACCGTCGGGCGTACGCACCGTCAGCAGGTCCTGCGCGGACCCGTGCACGACCGCGGTGAGCTCCCCCAGGTGCGTGCCGTCGGTGTCGACGACGGCGAGGCCCACCAGCTGGTGGTCGTAGTACTCGTCCGGGTCCTCCGGCACGTCGGCGACGGGCATCCGCACGGAGAGGACGGTGCCCCGGGCCGCCTCGGCGGCGTTGCGGTCGGCGATCTCCTCGAACGTCACCAGCAGGGTGCTCTGGTGCCACCGGGCCCGGTCGACGGTGAGGTGGGTGGGACGACGATCCGCACCCGCGGGCGCCGCGGCCATCAGCTGGGCGCCCGGGGCGAAGCGGCGCTCGGGCTCGTCGGTGCGTACGTCGACGGTCACCTCGCCCCGGATGCCGTGCGGCTTGCCGATCCGACCGACCACGACCTCGATGTCTTCCACGAGAGGCGAGGGTAGTCGCCCGCGGCGGGGAGAAGCACCTCGGCGGGCGTGGGTCGGTTTCCCCGCTTACGCGGGGAAGTGGCCACCTACTGGCCGGAATTTCCTACAACAAGTGCCGGGTTCCCCGCTTAAGCGGGGAACCCGG
>JAJPEO010000291.1 GCA_021166815.1 Nocardioides sp. | reverse complement strand
CGTGGTCATCCTCATCGCCTACGGCCAGATGGAGACCGCGGAGGCCCGGGACTACCGGCCCCACGTCGTCTTCGTCGACCAGGACAACAAGGTGCTCGGGACCGGTTTCGACCCTGCCGAGACCTTCGGCGACCCGTCCCTGTCGCGCGGCGACCTCGTCTCGCGCTGATCCGGGATGACCGACACCACGCAGGGCCCGCTCCGGACCGTCACGGTCCCGGCTCGGCTCAGCGCCCCCGAGCCCGGGTGGACCACCCGGGCCGACGTCGTCGTGATCGGCTCCGGCATCGCCGGGCTCACCGCGGCGCTGCGCATCCACGCCGAGGACCCCTCGCTGACCCTGCAGGTGGTCACCAAGGACGCGCTGGGCGCGGGCTCCACCCAGTGGGCACAGGGCGGTATCGCCGCCGCGCTCGGACCGGGCGACACCCCCGAGGAGCACGAGCATGACACCCTCGTGGCCGGCGCGGGCGCTTGCGACGTCGAGGCCGTACGGGTCCTCGTCAACGAGGGGCCCGACGCGGTGCGCGAGCTGATCGCGCTCGGCACCCAGTTCGACCACCACCCCGACGGCGAGCTGTCGCTGACCCGTGAGGGCGGCCACCACCGCGACCGCATCGCCCACGCCGGCGGTGACGCGACCGGCGCGGAGATCCAGCGCGCGCTCATCGCCGCGGTGGACAAGGCCGGCATCGAGGTCATCCAGCACGCCCTGGCCGTCGACCTGCTCCCGGCCGCCGACGGCGGCGTGGCGGGCGTGACCCTGCACGTCATGGGCGAGGGCCAGCACGACGGCGTGGGCGCGGTGCTGTGCCGGGCCGTGGTGCTCGCCTCGGGCGGCCTGGGCCAGGTCTTCTCCCAGTCGACCAACCCCAGCGTCTCCACCGGCGACGGCATGGCGTTGGCGCTGCGCGCCGGCGCGCGCCTGCGCGACCTGGAGTTCGTGCAGTTCCACCCCACGGTGATGTGGCTGGGCCCGGAGTCGCAGGGCCAGCAGCCCCTCATCTCCGAGGCGGTCCGCGGCGAGGGCGCCTTCCTCGTCGACTGGGACGGCCACCGCTTCATGACCGAGGAGCACGAGCTCGCCGACCTCGCCCCGCGCGACGTCGTCGCCAAGGCGATCACCCGCCGCATGATCGAGACCGGCAAGCCCCACATGTGGCTCGACGCCCGCCACCTCGGTGCGGAGTTCTGGCCCAAGCGCTTCCCAACGATCCTGGCCGTCGCCCGGGAGCACGGTGTCGACCCGGTCACCGACCTGATCCCCGTCGCGCCGGCACAGCACTACGCCTCCGGCGGCGTGGCCACCGACCTGTGGGGCCGCACCAACGTCCCGGGCCTCTACGCCACCGGCGAGGTCGCCTGCTCCGGCGTCCACGGCGCCAACCGGCTCGCCTCGAACTCCCTCCTCGAGGGGCTCGTCTTCTCCCGGCGCATCGCCGCGGTGCTCCCCGGTGAGCTGCGCGCGTGGTCCGACCCGGTCGAGGACCAACGGCCGCCGTCGGTCGCCGACGCCGATGACCGCCGCCCGATGCAGGAGATCATGACCGCGGACGTGGGGGTCCTGCGCAACGACGCGGGCCTGCGCTCCGCGCTCGACGCCCTGGCGGTCCTCGACGAGGGCAGCGACGAGCCGCGTACCGCCGTGTGGGAGACCTCCAACCTGCTGGCCGTCAGCCTCGCGATGACCGGTGCCGCCCTGCTCCGCACCGAGACCCGCGGCTCGCACTGGCGCGAGGACCACCCCGATCGTGACGAGTCCCGCGCCGGGCACGTCGACGTGTGGCTGGAGCCCGGCAGCGACGTGCTGCACTGGCACTGGGAGCACGCCCCCTCGACGGACCCCTCCACGACCCAGGAGACACCGCGATGACCCGCCTCCACCACGTCCCGCCCGCCCTGCGCCACGAGATCGGGGACGCGGGCCTCGACCTCGACCTGGTGTGGGCCATCATCGCGACCGCCCTGGCCGAGGACCTGCCCGACGGTCCGCCCGACCCCACCTCGTGGGCGACGATCGACGCCGACGCGCGCGCCGAGGGCGTCATCGCCGCCCGGGAGCCCGGTGTCGTCGCCGGCCTCGCGGTCGCCGCCCTGGTCTTCCACGCGGTGCTCGGTGACGACGTCTCGATCACCGACCGGCTCCCCGACGGCACCCCCGTCGAGGCGGGCGACGTCGTCATGCGCGTCGCCGGCCCCACCCGTGGCCTGCTGGTGGCCGAGCGGGTCGCCCTCAACCTCGCCTGTCACCTCTCCGGCATCGCCAGCGCCACCGCGCGCTGGGTCGAGGCGCTCGCCGGGTCACCGACCCGCGTCCTCGACACCCGCAAGACCCTGCCCGGCCTCCGGGCGCTGCAGAAGTACGCCGTGCGCTGCGGCGGCGGGGTCAACCACCGCTTCGGTCTCCACGACATGGCGATGGTCAAGGACAACCACGTCATCGCCGCCGGCGGGGTGATCCCCGCCCTGGAGGCGATCCGGGCGCAGTTCCCGGGGCTGCCGGTCGAGGTGGAGGTCACCGACCTCGACCAGCTCGACGCCCTGCTCGCCCTGCCGGCCCCGCCCGAGCGGATCCTCCTCGACAACATGGACGACGCCACGATGACCGAGGCGGTCACCCGCACTGCGGGCCGCGTCCCGCTGGAGGCCAGCGGCGGCATCACCCTCGAGCGCGCCGCGCGCATCGGGGCGACCGGCGTCGACTTCGTCTCCGTCGGCGCGCTCACCCACTCCGTGAAGGTCTTCGACCTCGGCTTCGACCTGGCCGAGCAGTGAGCCGGCCATGACCCTGCTCGCCGCCGACATCGGCAACGGCCACACCAACATCGGGGTCCTCGACGGTGCCAGCGTCGTGGCCGACTGGCGGGTGGCGAGCGACGAGCGGCGCACCTCCGACGAGTGGGCGGTGCTGATCCGCGGGCTGGTCGCCGAGCAGCTCGACGACGTCCACGGCATCTCGGTGTGCGCCACGGTCCCGGCGGTGCTGCACGAGTGGCGCGAGATGCTGCAGCGCCACTTCCCGCACCTGCGGTCCGTCGTCGTCGAGCCCGGCGTGCGCACCGGCATCTCGATCCTCATGGACAACCCCCGCGAGGTGGGCGCCGACCGCATCGTCAACTCCCTGGCCGCCGCGGGGCTCCACGGCGGCCCCGCCCACGTCGGAGACTTCGGCACCGCCCCGACCGGCGACGTCGTCCACG
>JAJPEO010000266.1 GCA_021166815.1 Nocardioides sp. | reverse complement strand
GGCCGAACCGGTGGCCTGGCTCGACTGCCCGCGCCCGGTGTTCGTCCGTGACCGGGCGGTGTCCCTGCGGTGGCGCGTGGAGACCGGCGCGGGCGGCCCCGCCACGCCGCTGCCGCGCGCGATCCTGCGCGTCGTCGTACGCCGCGCGGGTGCCGGACCAGACCTGCTGCAGCGCGACGAACGGCTCACCGACGTGGCGCCCGGTTCCGAGGTCGGGGTCCAGCTCGAGCCGACCGCGCTCGAGGCACTGCCGGCCGACGCCGAGCTCGAGGTGTTCGCCCAGCTGCGCTGGCCGACCGCCGCGGGCTCCCGGCAGTGCACGGCGAGCCAGGTCGTGGTCCTGACCGGCGGGGCGTACGTCGTCGCCGCCGGCGCACCGGCCGGTGAGCGGGTCGAGCTCACCGACATGACCCGGTTCCGGCCGTTCTGGAACAAGGTCTGGTCCTCGACGCCGCCGACGAAGGAGCGGCCGCTGTGGGGGATCGACGTGACGATGCGCTACAGCGTCGTGCTCACGGCCGACCCCGCCAACGCGCTGATGGAGGTGCGTGCCCTCGCCGGCGAGGCCCAGGGCGGCCTGCGGGCCACGACCACCGGCCGGATGCGCAGCGGCCTCCAGGTCAGCGTGCACGAGCTGGCGAAGCTGAGGGCGCTGTGGCCCGAGGCGGCACCGATCGACGAGACCACCGCGGCTGCGTTCGCCGCCCCGGCGTGGCTCGCCTCGCAGGGCGGCGACGCGGAGCTCGCGGTGCGCTTCGACGGGCGGCGGCACACCCGCGGCCTGGTCTGGGTGGTCCCGGTGCCGGCGCTGCGCACGTTCACCGTCGCCCGGCCCCAGGACGTCGACCCGCGTGGCCAGGTGCTCGCCGTCACCACCAGCGAGGTCACGTTCCCGGTGGTCGAGGCCGTACGGGTGCTCGGGCTGGTGTCCACCAGCGGGGCCGGGGCAGACGACGGGGGAACCGGCGACGGCGAGGACCAGGCTGCGGACGGCCCGGGCTCGGCGTACGCGTTCGAGGGCCACCAGGTCGTCTCGGACACCCTGGTCGGCCTGGAACCCGCGCGCTCGATCGCACCTTGGAGCGCGGGATGAACGCCCGCATCGACGAGGCGTTCGTACCGGTCGGCGAGCTGGTGCCGCTGCTGCTCCCCGACCTGCCCGACCTGGTCGACGAGGTGGCCGGCGTGCGGTCGACGGTGACCGGGCTGGAGATCGAGACGCCGGTGGAGCTCGACGTCGTCGTCGACGCGAGCGGACGGGTCGTCCTGGGCGGGGCGCCCCCGCTCTACCACGTGGAGACCAGCTGGCTGCCGGTGCTCCACCAGGTCCGGTTCACCGCCGTGCGCGGGGAGGTGGACCCATGACCGCGAACGCTGCCTGGCGACTCGAGGACTTCGTGGACTCGCTCGTGGTCGAGCTGGACAAGACGAGGGAGACGCTCGCGGTGAAGGCCATCAACAAGAAGCTGACCTACTCGGTCAAGGAGGTCGCGCTCGACGTCAACGCGTTCCCGACCTACGACGGCGACCAGGTGCGGTTCACCACCGCGCGGCCGGGCGAGGAGGGCGCGTCGCGGCTCACCATCCAGCTCGGCTCGGTGACCGACCAGCAGGTGCGGGCCAGCTCGAAGCCCGTGGAGGGCACGGCGCCGTCACCCAGCATCGACGAGCTCGACGTCGACCCGACGACACGGAGCAAGTTGCGCCGCATCGGCGTCAGCTCCGTCGACGACCTGCAGGCGCTGGAGGAGCGCAAGGTGAACCTCAAGCAGGCGACCGACTCGGCGCTCGACTACACCGAGCTGGCCCGCAAGATCCGCAAGGCCCGGCGCAGCAACGAGGCACCGCGGCTGGAGGGCATGAGCATCGCGACCTCGGCCGGGCGTCCGTGCCTGCTGATGGAGGGACGCAACCTGAGCGTCGACCCGACGTTCCCCCCGGTGGCCGTGCTCAACGGGCGGCTCGTGGAGGTCCTCTCCAGCGGGCCGGGCCACCTGGAGCTGCTCGTCGACCCGGAGCACCCGCTCCGCGCCGACAACGAGGTCGTCGTGACCTTCGACCCGTATGCCGTGGTGAGAGTGAACGTGAAGGCGTGAGATGAGATGTACGCACGACCGATGACCCGCAACGATGACTACGCCGCCCTGGTGGGCGGGCACTACGGCCTTCCGCGACGCCGGCGGCCGGCGCGAGCGGCCACCGCGGGCCCGGTGGCCCTGAGCCTCTCGGCCGACACCGGCGCCGAGGTGCTGGAGCCGGCGACGCCCGAGGCCCCGCTCGAGGAGTACGTCGTCGACCGGCCCGAGCCGCCCACGGCCACCGCGCCGCCAATCGACACCGCGCCGCCCGTCGACACCGCCCCAGCGCCCGCGCCGCCGCTCGAGCCCGCACCGCCGACTCCTGCACCGGAAGCAGCCCCGCCACCGGTGCCCGAGCAGGCCCAGCAGCGGACGAGCGACCCCACGCCCTCCCGACCCCCGGCAGCCCCACCCGTGACCGCACCCGACGCGGCGCCGGGCGGGGAGAAGCCGGTCGCTGCGAAGCCCACCACGCCCGACGACGACCAGCTGGCAGCCGACATGGAGGCGATCCTCTCCGGTCGCAAGGTCTACGACCCCCAGACGGGGGGCCTGCGCGAGCGCGGCCAGGCCGCGCCGCCCCCACCCCCGCCTCCGGGCCCGAGCCCCTCGGACCAGCACGCGATCTTCGACCGGATCGCGGCCAGCCTCGAGCACTCGAACACGTTCGACCTCGGCGAGGTCGAGCTGCGCCGCCGCTTCGACGTCTTCGACCGGCTCGAGGACCAGCGCCACGTGGAGAAGGCGACGCCCGCCGCGGCCTCGAGCGCCCCCGTGGTCGCGGCGGTGCCGGCGAGCACCGGGACCGCTGAGTTCATCCACGACCTCGAGGCCATCGACCGCAACCGGCCCACACCGCCGGCGACGATCGCGGCGTACCACCAGCGCGGCCCGTGGGACTCGATCCCCGACTGGCACGCCGGCTGCGGGGCCTCCTCGCTGGCGCTCACCGTGGCTCCCGAGCGGAGCACCGCGATGTTCGACACCGGCGAGCACGTGCTCGCGGCGGGTGACCTCTACCCCGACCAGCTGCGCGTCGGCTCGGGGCAGGGCGTGCCGTTCTCGTACGGCCAGGTGATCGCGATGGGCGACTTCTTCGGCTCCGTCGCCGAGCTGAAGAACGCCGCGCCCGCCGAGCTCTCCCGGCTCAAGGCGCTGATCACCCGGAACACCGAGTACTACCGCGACGGACGGCGTGATCCCGGCAAGGACGTCAGCAACAGCGAGTGGGACTCCGCCACCGGTGGTCGCTACCTCCAGCTGGCCGAGACCAACTACGACCACTTCTCCCCGGCCGCCCTCACCGGGATGACCGCCGGCCGGGAGCAGGACAACCGCCGACGCTGGGAGGAGCTTCACGAGCAGGCACTGAACGAGGCCTCCCAGCTGGTCCTGCAGCACCCGAACGCGAGCCCGTTCCTCGAGGGACCGCTCATCACCAACGCCTTCGCGGACCACTTCCTCACCGACGCCTTCGCCGCGGGACACCTCATCAACAAGGAGTCCGTCATCGCGCGGTTCCGGAGCCGCTTCTTCTCCGGCGGTGGTCTCAACGACGCGGCGAGGTCCTTCTTCAGCAAGGTCGCCGAGCGCTCGTACACCGGACGCGTGGCGCAGCGCTTCAGCCAACTGGAGTCCAGCGCACCGCTGTGCGCGTACGGCTACTGCGTGGACCTGCACCCCAACATCCGGCACTGGCGGATGTTCGCGGAGGTGCTCCAGCAGGCCGCCGAGGCCGAGCCGGTCAGGATCGCGAACCTGGCGGTCAAGATCATCCACGACAAGCTCAACCGCGACGGCGTGGAAGTGGTCAACGACGCCGGCGACCCCGCTTGGACGGCGACCGGCGACGGCTCGATGAACCCCACCTCGCTGGCGATCATGCGCAAGGCGGTCCAGCAGTCCGTCGACAACCTCAGCGACCCGTCGATCCAGGTCAGCAACCTCAACCCCTCGGGCCTGCAGCAGAAGGTCTGGCGCTACACCCCGCACCCGACGAGCAGCGGCCGCGCCGCCATCACGCGTGCGATCGAGGCCTACACCGACCCCAACAACGCCGAGCTCGTGACGGCGACCGCAGCACTGGTGACCGCCCAGCTCGACTCGCTGGTCAGGGCACTGATCGACAGCGGCAAGATGAGAGAGGACCCGTGAGATGACCATGGGCTACGACAACCGCTTCCTCACGACCGCCCGGCGCCGGACGTCGTACGGCCACCGCCCCACGCCCTCCTGGGTCGTGCCCCAGGCAGCGACGTCCCGCGAGCTGGTCGTGCTGCTCGAGAACGGCGGCATCGACCTCAACCTGCGGCCGTTCATCGACGGCGTCGTCGACCTGCTGCCGGGGTCGTCGCTGGTCTCCGACGACATCCGCGGCTCGGTCGCCGCCCGGCTGCGGGAGTGGCTGAAGGGCGTCACCGACGACCTGCTCGAGTCGGCCGAGCTGACCCTCAACCGCTACCAGGCCGCCGCACCCGCGACCTACGGGGCGGTGCACGTCCTGCGCAACTCGACGGCCACGTACGCCGAGCTCCGCGACAAGCTCTTCGCCGCGACCCGGGCCGGCCACGTGGTCGACGTGCTGGTCCTCACCCACGGCGACAGCGGCTACATCGCCGCCGGCAGCGGGATCGACGCGGCGAAGATCCGCGGCCTGCGCACCGAGCTCGGAGGACCCCTGAACATCAGGACCGTCTACATGATGAGCTGCGTGGGCGCGAGCCTGAACCAGGCCTGGCTCGATGCCGGCGCCCGGGCCAGCGCCGGGACCGTGCGCAACAACAACCTGCCGGAACCGGCCACCCACCTCTTCTGGACCGCGTGGAAGGGCGGGACGTCCTTCGAGACCGCCGTGACGTCGGCGTACCGCCGCACCATCGAGATGCTCAACGACGCGGTGCGCAGCATCGCGCAGGCGGTGCTGCCCGGTGGCAGCCTCATCGCCCCGGCGATCGACGTGTCCGGGCTCGACGTCATCGCCGCGAGCCGGCCCGAGGTGGCCGGTGACGGATCCCTCACCGTCTCCACCGACGCGCTGCCGGCAGCGCCGGCCGCCAGCGGGATGAGCCTGGTGACGACGGTGCTGCCGACCCGAGCGATGAGCGCGCTGCGGCCCGTGGCCACGGCGTACTCGCTGTCGACCGGACGCCGGCTCTCGCCCCAGGGCAAGACGTTCGTCGAGGGATGGGAGCGACCGCTCGCCCCGCGGGACGCCGAGGGCGAGGCCGAGCTGGCCCGGCGGATCGCCGCCGCCGAGCACCTCGTCGCCGAGCAGATCCCGGTGGCGCTCACCCAGCCCCAGATCGACGCGCTCGTGTCGTTCGCGTGCGGCATCGGCAGGCGCGCATTCCTCGCCTCGACGGCCTACCGGCTCCTCGGCGAGGGACGGCTCGACCAGGTGCCGGCCGAGATCGCGAGGTGGACGAAGGTGCGCCGCAACGGGGTGCTGGTCGACAGCGCCGCGCTCCAGGTCCGACGCCGCGCGGAGGCCGAGCTCTTCACCGGCCCGGTCCCCGCCGTCACGGTGCCGGCGTCGCGCGAGGTCCGCGACTACTCCTACCAGCAGAACCCCGCCGCCGCGATCGGCCTCGTCGAGGCGGTGGAGTGGGGGCTGGCAGCCGGGTCCATCGCCCAGGCGCAGTACCAGGCCGAGCGCGGCAACCTGTCCCTCAGCTTCGACAAGGCCGACCGCCTCCTGGACCCCCCGGCACGGCTGGCGATGCCGGGAGCTCCCGCGGCGCGGCGTACGTACACCCGTCGCTTCCTGTCCTTCCCGCAGCTCTACGTCGGCAACGCGAACGCCGAGCTCGTCGTCGAGTGGGGTGGAAACGCGTACGGGGAGATCGAGACGCCGGTCTTCAAGAAGGCGCAGGGCGAGTCATCGGACTGGACGGTCTCCGAGCTGTCGGTGACCGTGTCGCTGATGGGGCGGATCCCCAGCGGCACCGACCCGCGGGCCTGGCCCTTCACCTACCGCTACGCCGGCACCTACGACCCGGTCGACAACGGGAAGTTCGAGTTCGAGGGCGAGATCGAGCTCAACGCCTTCGGCGGCATCCGATGGGTACGACCGCACCAGGTCGTCTCGCGGTCCTTCGCCGACTGGATGCTGCCGGCGGCGCCGGAGGAGATCGTGCGACGGGGCCCGGACGTGGCGGTGGCCACGCCTCCCATCCCTGCCGACCAGCAGGCCTACCTCAACACCCGCCTTCCGGCCGGAGCCGGTCGCTGAGGCCCCCACCTCGGCGGGGTCGCGCGCCGAAAGGGTCCATCGGCTCTAGTCCGCCTGCCGGACGCAGCCGCACGATGGACGGACCACTGGCGAGAAGGGGGTCTGACGATGCACACCAAGACCTGGACGGTCCCGATCACGATCACCGAGGAGGACGGCGTCACCCACGCGATCGCCCACCTCCACACCGAACCGGGGGCCACACGCCTCGCCGGGCGGGGGGTCGCGCGGCTGGGCCGCAAGGACAGCGACATCCCCGAGATCGGCGACGAGCTCGCGGTCTCCCGCGCCCTGGCCGACCTGGCCAGGCAGCTGTTGGGCACGACGTCCGACGACATCTCCGACGCGACCCACGAGGACGTCTTCCTGGACCACTGAGGCCAGGGCGCGTTGGCGCTGACGTGGTGAAGGGCCCTTGCGAGTATGAGTCGCAAGAGCCCTTCGGTGATCGGTGACGGTGACGCTCCCAATCCAAGACTCTTCTTGTCCGGTCCCGACGGCGTAGTCACCCCGCCGCCGCGCAGGCGCTGCCTGCGTGTGGGCCTTCTCCTCGGAGCCATCCCCCCTGATCCCCCCTGCGGGGTCTCGTGAGACCTTTCTACGCCCGGGCCGTGAGGTGTCGCAAGACACGTTCGACCGCAGGTTTCCTCTCGTTCCCTGACGGTTTCTTCGATCCACGGTGGTGAGCGGGGCGGGAAAACGCAGGAAGCCCCGACCCTCTCGGGCCGGGGCTTCCCGGTGTGCTGCTCAGCGGCTGTGCCGCCACGTGCGCGAGGGGGGAGTTGAACCCCCACGTCCTTTCGGACACACGGACCTGAACCGTGCGCGTCTGCCTATTCCGCCACTCGCGCGTGAAGCGGTGGACAGGCTACCCCACGCCCCGCGGGGGCGTGTAATCGAGTGAGTCGCGCCCCGTGAAAGGGTGAGTCGGCGACCCGCTTCCCGAGAGCCCATGCGACTGGCCGGTACGCTCGTCCGCACGGACCCCGCCCCGCACCGTTGTCGCGTGCCCGGATCCGTCACGCACCGAGACGATCGACGACAGCCACTCACGGCGAGAGGAGAGCCCCGGGTGAACGGCCTGCAGCGCTTCGAGCAGAAGCTCGAGCAGCTCATCTCCGGCACGTTCGCCAAGGCGTTCCGCAGCGCGGTGCAGCCTGTCGAGATCGCCGCCGCGCTGCAGCGCGAGTGCGACAACAACGCCCAGGTCCTCAGCAGGCAGCGCCGGCTGGTGCCCAACGAGTTCCACGTCGAGCTCTCCGGCTCCGACCACGAGCGCCTCGCCGGACTCGGTCACGCCCTGGTCGACGACCTCGTCGACCAACTCCGCGACCACGCCGTCGCGCAGGGCTACGTCTTCACCGGCCCGGTCTCCGTCGACCTCGAGACCGCCGACGACCTGACGACGGGCCGCTTCCGCATCCGTTCGAAGGCCGCGGCCGAGGTCACCGACAACGACCAGCGCACCCGCACCCGCGCGGCCCAGGCGACCCTGGAGGTCAACGGCACCCGCCACCCGCTGCGTGCGCCCGGCCTGGTCGTCGGTCGTGGCACCGAGGCCGACCTGCGCATCGCCGACCCCGGGGTGAGCCGCCGACACGTCGAGCTCGAGGTGAGCGCCGAGGGTGTCGAGGCGGTCGACCTGGGCTCCACCAACGGCATCCTCGTCGACGGCCGCAAGGTCTCACGGGCCCGGCTGCGGGACGGCTCGGTGATCCGGATCGGCCACACCGAGATGACCGTCCACATCGACGCCCCGGACGAGCCGAGGGGCCGCGACGAGGCCGGGGGCTGGAATGTCTGAGCTGACGATGTTCCTCATCCGCGTCGCCTTCCTGGCGGTCCTGTGGATCTTCGTGCTGAGCGCCATCTCCGTCATCCGCTCCGACATGTTCGGCGCCCGCGTGCCGGAGACGCTGCGCGAGGGCGCCGTACCCTCCGGCCGCAAGCGCAGCAAGCCCACCAAGGCCCGCCGTGGGTCGCCGACCCACCTGATCGTGACCGGCGGCGAGAACTCGGGCGCCCGGGCCGAGCTGGCCGACGCCCCGCTGCTCATCGGCCGCGGCAGCGACGCGGCGATCAAGCTCGACGACGACTACGTCTCCACCCGCCACGCCCGGGTGGCGAGCAGCGGCGACGAGTGGTTCGTCGAGGACCTGGGCTCCACCAACGGCACCTACGTGGGCGCTGCACGCATCACCCAGCCGACCACCGTCGGCCTCGGGGTCCAGATCCGGGTCGGCAAGACCATCCTCGAGCTGAGGAAGTGAGTCGATGAGCCTGCACCTGCACTACTCCGCGATCTCCGACGTCGGTCGGGTGCGCCGCGACAACCAGGACAGCGGCTACGCCGGTCCTTGGCTGCTGACGGTCTGCGACGGCGTGGGCGGCGCGGCACGCGGCGACCTCGCCTCGAGCACGGCGGTGCAGGCGCTGCGCAAGCTCGACGCCGAGCCGGCCGACGACCTGCTCGCCCAGGTGGCGGGGGCGATCCACCGCGCCGACGACCGCATCAGCGAGCTGGTCGAGCACGACCCCGCACTGAGCGGTACGTCCACCACGGCGACCGTGGCGCTCTTCGACGGCGAGAAGTTCGGCTTCGGCCACGTCGGCGACAGCCGCGCCTACCTCCTGCGCGAGGGCGGGCTGCGCCAGCTCACCAGCGACCACACCTTCGTCCAGACGCTGATCGACGAGGGCCGCATCACCGAGGCCGAGGCCCGCACCCACCCGCACCGCAACCTCATCCTCAAGGCCCTCGACGGCGTCCGCCACGAGGAGCCCGACCTCTTCGAGGTGCCCGCCCAGCCCGGCGACCGCATCCTGGTCTGCAGCGACGGCGCCAGCGGCTACCTCACCGACGACCGGCTCGCCGAGATCCTCGGCTCCGGCACCCCCGACTACGCCGCCGTCGAGCTGGTCCGCGCGAGCCTGGAGGCCGGCAGCACCGACAACGTCACCTGCGTCGTCGCCGAGGTGCGCGAGGAGCCCGCGCCCGACGACCTCCAGCCGCTGCTCGTGGGCGCCGCCTCCGACCTGCCGCGGCGCGCGCCGCTCACCGAGGCCGTGGGCGGGCTCTTCCGCGGTCACCGCTCCGGCGACACCGGCGAGATCGAGCCGATCCCCGCCGACGCACCGCCCGGCGCGTTCGCCGCCGACCCGATCGACCCCGAGACCGCGCGCTACGCGCCGCGTCCGCCCGTACGCTTCACGTGGCTGCGGCGCGCCCTGCTGACCCTGGTGTTCCTGGGCCTCGGCTGGATCGTCGTCGCGGGCGCGTGGGCGTGGAGCCAGCAGCAGTTCTACGTCGGCGAGCACGACGGGCGCGTGGCGATCTTCCGCGGTCTCAACGCCGACGTCCCGGGCATCGAGCTGTCCCGGCCGTACGAGACCACCGACGTCGACCTGGCCCGGCTCAGCGACATCGACGCCGAGCAGGTGCGCGAGGGCATCGAGGCGAGCAACCTCGACGACGCGCGGGTCACCGTCGACAACTACGCCGCGCGCCAGGAAGTCGACTGACGGGCGCGGCGATGACCCAGACCGGATCCCTGATGGGCTTCGTCCACCGGCAGCGCCGGGGGGCGGAGCTGTTCCTGCTCGTGCTGGCCCTCGCGGTCGGCATCGGCGCCTACGCCGCGGTCGGGCTCGGCATGGAGGGCACCATCCCGGCCGACATCGTCGGCTACGGCGGCTGGCTCGTGCTCCTCATCGTCGCCGCCCACGTGACCGTCCGGATCGTCGCGCCGTACGCCGACCCCGTCCTGCTGCCGCTCGTCGCGGCGCTCAACGGGCTCGGCCTCGCGGTCATCCACCGCATGGACATCACCTACGAGGCGATGGACAAGCCCAACCACGACTTCGCCCAGCAGCAGCTGACCTGGATGACGCTGGGGGTGGTGCTGTTCATCGGCGTGCTGGTGCTGCTGCGCGACCACCGCTTCCTGCAGCGCTTCACCTACACCGCCGGGCTCACCGGCATCGTGCTGCTCCTGCTGCCGTTCCTGCCGTTCATCGGCAAGGAGGTCTACGGCGCCCGGATCTGGATCAACGTCGCCGGCTTCTCCTTCCAGCCCGGCGAGGTGGCGAAGGTGGCGCTGGTCATCGCGTTCGCCGGCTACCTCGTCCTGCACCGTGACGCCCTGGCGCTGGCCGGCCGTCGGGTGCTGTTCATCGACCTCCCCCGCGGACGCGACCTGGGGCCGATCCTCGCGATGTTCGGCGTCTCGATGATGATCCTGGTGCTGCAGCGCGACCTGGGCTCCTCGCTGCTGTTCTTCGGCCTGTTCCTGGTGATGCTCTACGTCGCCACCGAGCGTCCCGGCTGGCTGGTCGTCGGCGGGCTGATGTTCTCCTTGGGCGCGCTGCTCGCGTGGGCGCTGGTCCCGCACGTGGGGCGTCGCTTCGACATCTGGCTCAACCCGCAGGACTACTACGACTCCGTCGGCGGCAGCTACCAGCCCACCGAGGCGCTGTTCGGCATGGGCTGGGGCGGCCTGATCGGCCGCGGGTTCGGCAACGGCATGCCGGAGCGGATCACCTTCGCCGAGTCCGACTTCATCGTCGCCGCGATCGGTGAGGAGCTGGGCCTGACCGCGGTCATGGCGATCATCCTCTGCTACGGCCTCATCGTCGAGCGGGCGCTGCGCATCGCACTGATCGCGCGCGACGGCTTCGGCAAGCTGCTGGCCGTCGGCCTGGGCTCGGTCGTCGCCCTGCAGGTGTTCGTGGTGATCGGGGGCGTCACGAGCCTCATCCCGCTGACCGGCCTGACCACGCCGTTCCTGTCGTACGGCGGTTCCTCGCTGATCGCCAACTGGGTGATCGTGGCGCTGCTGCTGCGCGTCTCCGACCAGGCGCGGCGTCCCGTGCCGCGGCTGGAGCCGGAGCCCGGCGGTCCCGACGAGGAGCACACCCAGGTGGTGAAGCTGCGATGAACAAGCCGATCCGCGTGGTGGCGGTCTTCTGCCTGGCGCTGTTCATGCTGCTGCTGGTCAACGCGACGTACGTCCAGTACGTCCGCCCCGACGGCCTCGCCGACGACCCCCGCAACCGACGGGTGATCTCCGCGGCGTTCTCGCGGGAGCGGGGCGCGATCCTGGTCGGCAAGGAGGCGGTGGCGCGCAGCGTCCCGATCGAGACGAAGTACAAGTTCCAGCGCACCTACCCCCAGCCCTTCAAGTACGCCCCCCTCACCGGCTACTTCTCCTACTACAGCCAGACGGGTGTGGAGCGCTCGCAGAACCGGGTGCTCTCCGGCGACGACTCGCGGCTGTTCGTGACCCGGCTGGTCGACATGCTGAGCAACAGCGAGCCGAAGGGCGGCAACGTCCAGCTCACCGTCAACGCGAAGGCCCAGGACGCGGCGTTCGCCGGGCTGGAGGCCCTCCCCGGGGATGCGCAGGGCGCGGTGGTCGCGCTCGAGCCGTCCACCGGACGGGTCCTCGCGATGGCGTCGACGCCGACGTTCGACCCCAACCGGCTGGCCTCCCACGACTTCGGCGAGGTCGCCGACGTCGCCGAGAAGCTCAACGACGCCGAGAACCAGCCGCTGGTCAACCGGGCCATCGCGACCACGCTCCCGCCCGGCTCGACGTTCAAGCTCGTCACCGCGGCGGCCGCGATCGAGTCCGGCAAGTACGACGCCGGCTCCCTGGTGCCGGGCGGCTACAAGTTCCAGCTGCCGGAGTCCGAGACCACGATCGGCAACCACGACGGCGGCAACTGCGGCGGGCCGCGGATCACGCTCACCCGCGCGCTCGAGGTCTCCTGCAACGTGGCCTTCCTCAGCCTGGCCAACGAGCTCGGCACCGAGGCGATGGCCGAGCAGGCCGAGGCCTTCGGCTTCAACTCCACCCAGCTCGAGGACCTCCCCGGCCAGGCGAAGTCGCTCTACCCGCGCGACATGAACGCGCCCCAGACGGCGATGTCGGGGATGGGCCAGTCCAACGTCACCTCGACGCCGCTGCAGATGGCCATGGTGGTGGCGGCGATCGCCAACGACGGCGACGTGATGCGCCCGTACGTCGTCGACGAGGTCCGTGCCCCCAACCTCTCGGTGCTCGACCGCACCGACCCCGAGACCCTGAGCAACGCCGTCTCGGCGAGCACCGCGGCCGAGCTCAAGGACATGATGGTCTCGACCGTGGAGCAGGGCACGGCCACGGTGGCCCAGATCCCCGGCGTCGAGGTCGGCGGCAAGACCGGCACCGCCCAGTCGACCGAGGACCGCCCGCCCTACGCCTGGTTCGTCTCCTTCGCCCCCGCCGACGACCCCCAGGTCGCCGTGGCGGTGATGGTCGAGGCCAGTGCCACCGCCCGCAACGAGATCGCCGGCGGCCTCCTCGGCGGCCCGATCGCGAAGGCGGTCATGGAGGCGGTGATCACCAGGTGACCCGGCTCGAGCCGGGGAGCTTCGCCGACGACGCCGGCCGATACCTCCTCGAGTCGCGCATCGCCACCGGTGGCATGGGCGTGGTGTGGCGTGCCCGTGACACCGTGCTGGGGCGCCCGGTGGCGATCAAGGTGCTCAAGCCCGAGTACGCCGACGACGCCCACTTCCGCAACCGCTTCCTGACCGAGGCGCGCCACGCGGGCTCCCTGCACCACCCGGGGATCGCCGCGGTCTTCGACTTCGGCGAGGCCGAGCCCGCCGACGGCTCGAGCGCCCCCCGGCCGTTCTTGGTGATGGAGCTGGTGGAGGGACAGCCGCTGTCGGCGCTGCTGCGCGCCGGTCAGCCCCTGGACCCCGAGGTGGTCCGTTACCTCATCACGAAGGCGGCCGGCGCCGTGGGCGCCGCCCACGCCCAGGGGATCGTGCACCGCGACGTGAAGCCGGCCAACCTCCTGGTCACCCCCGACCGCCGGGTGAAGGTCACCGACTTCGGCATCGCCCGCGCCGCCCAGGCGGTCGCCCTCACCGAGACCGGCCAGGTCCTGGGCACGCCGGCGTACCTCTCCCCCGAGCAGGCCGAGGGCGGCACCGCCACCGCCGCCTCCGACGTCTACAGCCTCGGCGTGGTCGCGCACGAGTGCCTCACCGGCACGAACCCGTTCAGCGCCGGCACCGCCGTCGCGACCGCGATCGCCCACCTGCGCCAGCCGGTGCCGACCCTGCCCGAGACCGTGCCGAGCGACCTGGCCGACATCGTGCTCCGGTGCCTGGCCAAGGACCCCGCCGAGCGCTACCCCGACGGGGCCGCCCTCGCCGCCGCGCTGCGGGGCTCCTCGGCCGTGCCGGGTGCCGCGGCGGGTGCCGCAGCCGGCGCCGCGGCCGGGGTCGCGGCCACGCAGGTGCTGGGAGCGGGCACGACCAGCGCCGAGGCGGCCGACCCGGCGACCCAGTCGATGCCGGTCGTGCCGCCACCGCCGGGCCCGAGGCCGACGAGGCGCCGTACGGGCATGCCCGTCCCGTGGCCGCTCGTGGTGGGGCTGCTGACGATCATCGCCGCCATGGTGCTGGCCGCGCTCCTCTCCGGGCAGGGCTCCGACGAGCCGACGCCGTCAGCCGACCCCGCTCCCTCGAGCCCCACGCAGTCCAGCCCGACCCAGCCCAGCCCGACCCAGCCCAGCCCCACGCAGACCCAGGAGCCGGGCATCGAGGTCGACGAGGCCGACTACGTCGGAGCCGACCGCAAGGACGTCGAGAAGCAGCTGAAGGCCCTCGGGCTCGACGTCGACACCGAGGAGATCGACAACCCGGGCGATCACGACAAGGACGAGGTGGCCGGTGTGGCCCCGACCGGCACACTGGCCGAGGGTGACACGGTGGTCGTCACCTACTACGGCAAGCCACCGAAGGACGACCACCCGGGGCAGGGCTCCGGGAACGGAAAGGGCAATCAGCAATGACGCAGTCGGAGCCGACCCTGATCGGCGGTCGCTACGAGCTCGGCGAGCTGCTGGGCCGTGGTGGCATGGCGGAGGTCCGCAAGGGCAAGGACCTGCGACTGGGCCGTACGGTCGCGGTCAAGCGGCTGCGCACCGACCTGGCCAGTGACGCCACCTTCCAGGCGCGGTTCCGCCGGGAGGCGCAGTCCTCGGCCTCGCTCAACCACCCGGCGATCGTGTCGGTCTACGACACCGGCGAGGAGATGGCCACCGACGGGTCCGGGGTCGCCCAGCCCTACATCGTCATGGAGTGCGTCGAGGGCCGCACCCTGCGCGACATCCTGCGAGAGGGCCGCCGCATCCTGCCCGAGCGCGCCCTCGAGATCACCAGCGGCGTGCTGTCGGCGCTCGACTACAGCCACCGGTCGGGGATCATCCACCGCGACATCAAGCCCGGCAACGTCATGCTGACGCCGAGCGGCGACGTCAAGGTCATGGACTTCGGCATCGCGCGGGCGATCTCCGACGCGTCGTCGACGATGACGCAGACCGCCGCAGTGGTGGGCACCGCCCAGTACCTCTCCCCCGAGCAGGCGCGCGGCGAGACCGTCGACTC